>CAJUMS010000027.1 GCA_910587465.1 uncultured Oscillospiraceae bacterium | reverse complement strand
TGAAAATTAGATGAAATCTTCACTTTACCCCTTGACTTTTATTTGCAGGTCTTATCTTAATATAAGGCAAAAGCTTGCGCCGGGCGTCAAACCGCCCTAGCCAAACAGCACTCCCTCCGCCTTGCTTCGGTCGCACTTATCGCTTGCGACTTTTGCCCCGCGTATGTATAATATTGATTTTGGTTGAACGCCGCAAGACTGCGTGTACAGCGTTGGTTTTAGTTGATAACCACTTCCTTCCGCGCTCCGATAATACGTATTCCAAAAGTATCCGCGTAATTATACGTGGAAAGCCGGCGGTTGCGCGCATCGACGGAATGTGCGCACACAAAGATATTCTGCGGCGTTACGGGAGTAAAAACCGCCGAAATGAATACCGTATGATAAAACCGACCCGAACGGTTGATAAGCTGGATAATATCGCCGCGCCTTAGCTCAGTGAGCGGCGCCTCCTCTCCATAAACGCCCGCTCCCCTGTTCGTCAGCAAAAATTTACGCAGAAAGTTCACGCCCGTCCATGAGGGTGCGCGGTTATCGGAGTTTATGTAATACCAGCCGTTCTCCTGCGAATAGTTCATCACATCGCAGCCCGCGTACATACACTGCGAAACAAAATTCGTGCAATCGCCGCCTATGTCCTCAAAGTCGTAAAAGCGCGGGTTTCTCGCGAACGCCCAATTGAGCGCGTATGCCACCGCCGCGCGCCGGTTGTAGTCGGTTTCGATAAGCATAATATCAACTCCTTTATTCATAATATGCGGCTTTGCGGTTTTGGTTACGGGTATTGACAGAATGGCGGCGCTGTGTTAAAATATCGGTATGGAAGCATTCGAAACAGGAGGAAACACACTTATGCTAAAGCTCATAAAACGATCTCAGGAATATGTTAGCGGGTACAGAGAATACTGCCGAGAGTTATTCGACAATAATGTCATATACTTCCGCCCGACCGATCCGAAGCTAATTGACGACGAATGGTTCGGCAAAACGAAGGAATGGTATGACAAAAAAGAGAACGGACAAATTCCGGGACGCTCCGCAAGCTTCCACTTTTGGGCAGTTGATGATGAAAAATTTATAGGCGAATTTCAATTGCGAACCGAATTTACACCGGAGGTAATGTCGGATATAGGCAGTATCGGATACGCGGTACGTGTTTCCGAGCAAGGTAAGGGATACGGAACCGAGATATTGAAGCAGGGGCTTCTTATTGCAAAAGAGCACGGTATGAGTAAAGTCCTTTTAAATATCAACGACAAAAATGTTGTATCCGCTCATGTATGCGAGAAGCTTGGCGGAGAGCTTATGGATAAAATACAGGCATATAACAATTCCGAGGGTCATCACATCATGCGCAGATATTGGATCTATCTATAATGTGTGTGGGCTTCCCGCAATAATATTATTAAGGATCGCGTAATATTTCGCAGTCCTTTTTTGATCTCCCCGCTTTAACACCTAAAAGCGCTAAAAATATTTTTGTTTACCCCCTTGAAAAATCCTGTCGAGTGTGTTAAAATATAATAGTATGAATAAAAATAAAGGAGATTTTTTATCATGTCAATGACGTTTAACAGAAAATTACCTATACCGAAAGAGGTCAAGGAGATGTACCCGCTGACCGAAGAGATAAAGACGGTCAAGGCGGCGCGCGACAAGCAGATCGAGGACGTGTTCACGGGCAAGAGCGATAAGTTCCTTCTGATAATCGGCCCGTGCTCGGCTGATAACGAGGACTCCGTAATGGACTACATAAACCGACTTGCAAAAGTTCAGGAGCAGGTAAAGGATAAGATACTTATTATCCCGCGTATTTACACAGGCAAGCCCCGCACCAACGGCACGGGCTACAAGGGACTTATTCACCAGCCCGACCCCACCAAGAGCGAGGATATGCTCGAGGGTATCATACAGGTAAGAAAGCTGCATACCCGCGCTATCGCCGAGACGCATCTTACCTGCGCGGACGAAATGCTGTATCCCGAAAATTACCGCTATCTGAGCGATCTTCTGTCCTATGTTGCGGTAGGCGCGCGTTCGGTCGAGGATCAGCACCATCGCCTTGTGGCGAGCGGCATGGAGTGCCCCGTTGGAATGAAGAACCCTACCTCCGGAACGCTGTCGGTAATGTTCAACTCCATTCAGGCGGCACAGGCTAAGCACACGTTTATTTACCGAGGCTGGGAGGTTGTATCGGACGGTAATCCGTTTACGCACGCTATTCTGCGAGGCGCTCAGAACAAGCACGACCAGACGATCCCGAATTATCATTACGAGGATCTGAAGCTTTGCTGCGATATGTATCTTGAAAAGGGCTTGGCAAATCCCGCGATAATCGTGGATACCAACCACTCCAACAGTGGCAAGAAGTACCTCGAGCAGGTGCGTATTTCCAACGAAATACTACACTCTATGCGCCACTCAAAGGAGATACGCGACGTTGTAAAGGGCTTGATGATCGAGAGCTATATTGAAGACGGCAACCAGAAGATAGAGGAGGGCACATACGGTAAATCCATTACCGATCCGTGCCTCGGCTGGGAGAAGTCCGAGAAGCTTATTCTCGAAATCGCGGATCAGCTGTAATGTCGTGGCTTCATTTTTACAGGTTCCTGCTTGCACATAAGCTGTTGCATATAAAGCCTGTTCCTTTGGCATTGTTTATATTCTCATAGAGTATTTGCTTTATGGCGTTTTTCAAACTTTCTCCCGCTCCACACTGGGTGACAGATAGGACAAAAAGTCAACCATAAGTGATTTTGACAGCCCCGCTTGACAAATCGGGAAAAGTGTGATATAATACAATAAATATGTTGAAAGCGTTGACGGGAAAGCAGTAGCGGAACGGTAACGCCCTTTCAGAGAGCTGTCGGCAGGTGCGAGACAGCGGGCGCGTTTTGTGAATTACCTCCCCGAGCGGCTTTGCGAACGGATCTCCAAGTAGCAGGCACGGGTAAGCCCGTTAAAGCTGTTTAAAGGCGGTTTATCGTTAGGATAATTCCGCAAATTGAGGTGGTACCGCGAATTATTCGCCCTCTCGGAGTTTCGGCTCGGAGAGGGCTTTTTTATATTGAAAGAGGGTGTTATCCGTGAGATGTGAACATCTCATCGGCTATGTACGGACTTCCTAAGATTTTTCGGGAGGATTTGCATGATAAGAATTGCTGATATTAACGACTGTGAACGGCTGACAGATCTGTTTATTGAGCTTCACCGTCACCACGTTGAGATAAAGCCCGAAACGTTCAGAATGCCTCAACATGAGTGGTTCTCGGAGCGGATAGCCGAGATACTGAACGACGGCGGGCAGACCGTTTTCATTCACGAAGACATCGAACTTGACGGCTACGTGGTCGTGAAGATAATGGACGTAAACACGGAGGAGAAATTTCCGCGGCGAATGTGCTATATCGACTGCTTTGCCGTCGCGGAGAACTGCCGCCGTCAAGGTATCGGCACAGAGCTTTTCGGCGCGGTAAAAGCGTTCGGCAAGGAGCGCGGCTGCACGAGCGTACAGCTCGGGGTTACCGCGTGCAATACAGACTCGGTCGCGTTTTACAATGAAATGGGGCTTGTTCCCCGAACAATAATAATGGAAATGAGGTTATAATTTAATGGAATTATTCGACGAACTTACCGCAAGAGGCTTGATCGCCCAAGTGACCAACGAGGACGAGATACGCAAGATGATAAACGCGGGCAAAGCTACGTTTTACATTGGCTTCGACCCGACAGCGGACAGCCTGCACGTCGGTCATTTTATGGCGCTCTGCCTTATGAAGCGTTTGCAGATGGCGGGCAACAAGCCTATTGCCCTGCTCGGCGGCGGCACGGGAATGATCGGCGACCCGTCGGGAAAATCCGATATGCGTAAAATGCTCACAAAAGAGGATATTGATCACAATATTGCGTGCTTCAAAAAGCAGATGAGCCGCTTTATCGACTTCTCGGACGATAAGGCTATTATGGTCAACAACGCGGACTGGCTGCTCGACCTTAATTACATCGACGTTCTCCGCGAGGTCGGAGCCTGCTTCTCGGTCAACAAAATGCTGACGTTTGAGTGCTACAAACAGCGTATGGAGCGCGGACTGACGTTCCTTGAGTTCAACTATATGATAATGCAGAGCTACGACTTCTACAAGCTGTTCACAGATTACGGCTGCAATATGCAGTTCGGCGGCGACGACCAATGGGCGAATATGCTTGGCGGTACGGAGCTTATCCGCAAGAAGCTCGGCAAGGACGCCCACGCAATGACCATTACCCTGCTGCTCAACTCCGAGGGCAAGAAAATGGGCAAGACCGAAAAGGGTGCAGTTTGGCTCGATCCCGAAAAAACTTCGCCGTTCGATTTCTTCCAATACTGGAGAAACGTCGACGATGCGGACGTTATCAAGTGCCTGAAAATGCTTACGTTCCTGCCTGTTGAGCAGATACTCGAAATGGAAAAATGGGAAGGTGCTCAGCTCAACAAGGCTAAGGAAATACTCGCGTTCGAGCTTACCAAGCTGGTTCACGGCGAGGAGGAGGCACAGAAGGCTCTTGAAGGCGCAAAGGCGCTGTTCTCGGGAGCGGGCAATACCGATAATATGCCGACTGCGGCGGTCGAGGCTCCCGACGGAAAGATCGGCATACTTGATCTGCTTGTGAATACCAAGCTCGCACCGTCCAAGCGCGAGGCGAGAAATCTTATTTCGGGCAAGGGTATCGCGGTCGACGACGTGGTTATCGACGACCCCAATGCGCAGATAGATCTCGAAAAAGAGGTTATCGTCCGCAAGGGCAAAAAGGTGTTCTTAAAGGTCACAAAGGCGTAAAAAAGCGGCTGCTCGTTAACGACGGGCAGCCGTTGTTTTTATTTTGCAAGGCACTCTTTAAGGAACTTCATAAGCTCGCCGTACTCCTCGAACGCGGGAAGGTCGGGGTAGTCCTTTTTAATCTGCTCGGTTGAGCGGAACAGGAAACCGAACTTTGACGCCTGTATCATTCCGAGATCGTTGAAGCTGTCGCCGCCCGCAATAGTCTCAAAACCGATAGACTGCAAAGCCTTGACGGTGGTGAGCTTGGACTTCTCGCATCGCATCTTGTAGCCCGTAATCTCGCCGTTATCCGCGACTTCAAGCGAATTGCAGAAGATTGTCGGCAGCCCAAGCTTCTCCATAAGCGGACCCGCAAACTGCGCGAACGTATCGCTGATAATGATAACCTGTGAAAGCGATCTCAGCTCGTCAAGAAACTCTTTCGCGCCCGGCATAGGATCGATCTTTGCAATAGTCTCGCGTATCTCCTTCAAGCCGAGCTTGTGTTCCTTAAGTATGCCCAACCGCCATTTCATAAGCTTATCGTAATCGGGTTCGTCGCGCGTAGTGCGCTTTAACTCGGGAATACCGCTCTCCTGTGAAAAAGCAATCCATATTTCGGGAACAAGCACACCCTCTAAATCCAAACAGGTTATATACATAACTATTACTCCTTTGTACAAAATTTACCTATTTATTTTAGCACAATTTCGGCAGTTTGTCAATACGATTGAACCGCCGCCGAGAAATTTTGCCGAAAAATATATTGACAATCATTATAGTTTGGTGTATAATAATTTCATAAATGTTATGATGAGTGCGCACAATACTTTCCCCACTTTAGATTATCCGCTTAATTGCGGTCCGTTTTATAGGGTCAGCTGTAATTTTATGAGAAACTATAAGTGGGATAAGCATAAGCGCCGTATAGGAACAGAGTTCTTTCAGAGAGCCGACGGTTGGTGAAAGTCGGTAGGGCTTCTCCTGTATGATCTGCTCGGAGCAGACTTCCCGAACCGCTGTGCGTATTAAGGGAGTACGGAATTCCACCGTTAGAGGGAAGTGCATTGACGGATGTACAGAGGCAATAGATGTTTTATCTCCTAATATCCGTTAGGGGATTTTTGTTTTTATGGCTCCTGTGCAGCGAATATTTAGGAGGAATAAAAAATGCTTACACTGGACACTGTTTACAAGGCGTCGCACGTTCTTAAAGAGGTTATCCGCAAGACAGACCTTATCAAAGCGCCGAAAATAAATCCCGACGCGGACGTGTACTTAAAAACCGAGAACTTACAGGTGACGGGGTCGTTTAAGGTTCGCGGCGCGTATTACAAGATATCCACGCTTTCGCACGAGGAGCGCGAGAAGGGCGTTATCGCGTGCTCAGCGGGAAATCACGCGCAGGGCGTGGCGCTGGCGGCTACCAAAGCAGGGATAAAGTCGTTAATCTGTCTGCCGGACGGTGCGCCTATCTCCAAGGTCGAGGCTACAAAGGGCTTTGGAGCGGAGGTCTGCCTTGTTCCGGGAGTATATGACGACGCGTATAATAAGGCATTGCAGCTCCGTGACGAAAAGGGTTACACGTTCATTCACCCATTCGACGACGAGAATGTCATTGCGGGTCAGGGAACTATCGGTCTGGAGCTGCTGGAACAGCTGCCCGATATGGACGCGGTGGTAGTGCCTATCGGCGGCGGCGGGCTTATCTCGGGCGTGGCGTTCGCAATAAAGTCGCTGAACCCGAATATCAAGGTGTACGGCGTTCAGGCGGCGGGCGCTCCGTCAATGTACAACTCCGTAAAGGACGGCAAGATCAAGCGGCTGGACAACGTCGCAACGCTCGCGGACGGTATCGCGGTCAAGGAGCCGGGCGAGAATACATTCGAGCTGGTGAACAAGTACGTTGACGAAATAGTCACAGTGACCGAGGATGAAATTTCGGGCGCTATCCTCTCGCTTATCGAACAGCAAAAGCTTATCGCGGAAGGCGCTGGCGCTGTTTCCGTAGCGGCGGTGATGTTTGACAAGGTACCCGTCAAAGGCAAGAAGGTGGTTTGTCTGGTATCGGGCGGCAATATCGACGTTACGATTCTAAGCCGCGTCATTCGCCGCGGTCTTGTAAAGAGCGGACGCGCGTCTCTGCTGACTATCGAGCTTGTGGATAAACCCGGTCAGCTTGTGGGAGTGTCGAAGATAATCGCAGACTTGGGCGGCAACGTCACCGCAGTTCACCACGAACGCGCCGACGCAAACGCGAACGTCAACGGCTGCTTTTTGAGAATCCAACTTGAAACGCGTAATTTCGAACATCTGGAACAGATAAGAGCCGCGCTGAAAAATGCGGGCTTCAAGGTCTTGGATAACGCGTGATGCTGTTCGTTCAGGAGATAGCTCTGCAATACACCAAAACCGTGCGCTACGGTAATTTTGCCAACGCGAGAAGAGCGGTGAAATTTTTCCCCGTGGAATTCGATAAGGCGGATATTTCGGACGAGATTTTGTTTAACAAGGTCGAGCTGTATCAAGAACCCGACGGTATACACGGACCATATAGCAAGACAAAAAATCTCGGAGAAAAGGCGCTGTTTACGGGAAAGTTCGCGACTGATTTTTTCGGGGAACGTATATTCGTAAAACGCACCGAAAACGGTTACGAGATACTTTACACAGACAAAAAGCAGCGCGGGTGGATAAAGAGCAAATTCACGCTCACCGAGGGCAAGAGCGGTCGGATAGTCTACAATGAAAGGGTCAGCGGTTGGGAATGTCCGTGGCTTTACTATCTGTTCACGTTCAACTTCATCTGTGCGGACAAAGCGGATTTTAAGCCGAAAATTTTCTTCCGCAAAGAGACCGATTTTGTATTCAACGATATGAAGGAGCTGCGTTACAGCGGCTTTTGAATTACTTCTGCTTTTGAAAGGAGCATTTTTATGAAAGACATTCACACAGACAAGGCGCCGCAGGCGATAGGACCGTACACTCAGGCAAAGATAAGCGGCAATATGCTGTTTACCTCGGGACAGATACCGATTGATCCCGCGACGGGAAATCTCGTTGAGGGCGGCATCGAGGAGCAGACAAAGCGCGTTTGCGAAAACCTCAAGGCTGTTCTCGAGGCGGCGGGCGCGTCGCTTGATAAGGTGGTCAAGACCAACTGCTTCCTCAAGGATATCGGCGATTTCGCGGCGTTCAACGCGGTTTACGCGGAATACTTCACGGGCAAACCCGCACGCTCCTGCGTAGGCGGATTGCAGATACCCAAGGGCGCTTTGGTCGAAATCGAGCTTATCGCGGAGATATAATGAAACGGTCAGCTTGCGCGTTATCGGCGGCGCTGGTTCTGCTGACGGGGTGTGCGCGGAATGAGCCTGCCATTCCCGATGAAAACGGCGTTTATCCCGCCGAAATGCTGTTCGATTACTTTTTCTCTGACGATATGCCGTGGGACGAGACCAAAGAGTTTAAAGTTCCCGAATATCCCGATGTGAAATTTCAATGGAGCGACCTCGACGTCACGGCAACAGATGACGGCGAAGAAAATTCGCTTTATTGGGGTATGCCCGTCTGGAACGTATACCTTGCCGACCTTAACGGAGACGGCAAACGGGAGATATGCTCCGCCGTCAGCATGGGCTCGGGATTAGTAGACGAGCGCATTTACGCTTACGATCTCGCAAACGGAAAGCTATACGAGCTTAGCGACAGTTTCAGTTACAACTACAAATTGGAATTACATAACGGAGTGCTCGTTTATGTGAAAACTCCCGAGACCGCCGAGGGCGAGGAGACGAGCGAGCCGCTGACTATCGACAAGATGACCGAGACAGACGAATCGCAGATATGAGCTTTAACGGCAGATGTTCTCGGATATCTGCCGTTAAATTTAAACGCCGCGAACGGAGGGAAAATATACGGTATCATTCAAGTACACACCGCTTGACGACGGAACATACTCGGTAAAGGTCTACGGAGAGCGAGGCACCGCAAGCTCGGAGGCAGTCATTTCCGACAGCTATAACGGCGCTGCCGTGACCGAGATCACATTCGGCAGAACGCTGGACGCAAATTTCAGCAGTCTGCATATCCCCGCCGCGATCAGGCGCATAGACCTGACAAATACCATGTACAGCGTATTCGCGGCAAGCGTCATCGTCGATGAAAATAATCCGTATTTCCGCTCCGACGGAAAGGCTCTGTACAGTAAAGACGGGAAAATTTTGTACAGACTTTTCCCGCGCTATATTGAGGAGTATACCGTAAAAAACGGTACCGAGATACTAGATGAAAACGCTTTTGCCGAACACGAAAATTTAAAACGTATCGTGCTCCCCGACGGACTTCGGGAGATCGGTAATCTCTGCTTTGATAAGTGCGGCAGTATTGAAGAGTTGTCCATTCCCGACAGCGTTGCCGTGATCGGAAAAAATTCGTTCATGCATATGAAATCTCTGCAAACGCTGAGGCTTCCCGAAAATCTAAAGGAGCTCGGAGAAATGATGTTAAATATGCTCACATTGACGGAGCTTTATATCCCCGCGTCCATTGAGCATATCTCCGACAGAATTATCACCGCCAGCGGCACGTTTATAGGGAAATATACCGTGTCCCCCGAAAATCGTTTTTTCCGCTCCGAAAACGGAGTGATCTACAGCAAGGATATGACCGCGCTCATAAAAGCGCCAAACTCTGTGCCGTCCGATTTTGAGGTGCCCGAAAGCGTTGTAAGGATAGTCGGCAGAGCTTTCTTAAACTGCAATGAGCTGACAGAGGTCGTTCTTCCCGAGGGCCTGAAGCATATAGAAGTATGGGCGTTTTTCGGCTGCCCGCTATCGGACGTAACCGTACCGAACAGCGTTATCGATATCGGAGAGAGCGCATTCGATCCGCTGCACAGTATTACGGTCTGCGACACGCTCAAAGCCGATCCGGCATTTCTTTTCCCGTCGTTTACAGGAAGCCCTCTCAAAAAAGAGTTAATTGTCAAAAGCTCAGAAACCGGCGAAATAAAAGGCAGAATATGGTCGTACATCGACATGACGGATATGCACAGTCTTTTGAATATTTACCGCGGCTGTTTTGACATCAATTGGAACTTCGACTACGATTGTTTTGACCGCGCCTTTGACAAGATAGGCTTTGAATTCACAAAAGCGTGCTATGCCGTATACAGGCTGAAAAATCCGCCCAAACCGACACCGCGGGCAAAGGCGGTTTTCACAGATTTTCTGCGTGTAAACGGCGCGGATATCCTTACGGAGAGAATAGATCGAGGCGATTTTGAAAGGTTTATTGAACTGGCGGATTATATGCTGACGAAGGACAATATAATCGAAGTCGCCGACTATTCGGCACAGCATAACGCCGTTGAGTTCACGGCGTTTCTGCTGGATTTTCGTAATAAGCATTTCGGCAGCGTATTGGATAAACTGAATTTGGACTAAAAAACGGGAACATATTGCTCCCGTTTTTGTTATTTTTTCAGCATTTCCTCGGCGGCGGCAAGCGCACTTTCGCTCTCTCCGCTGCCGTCTATGATACGCGCGAGCTCGTGAATTCTTCCTTCGTGATCGAGCTGCGTGATATGCGTGAACGTCCGCCCGTCCTCGGTCTGCTTCTCAATAAGCAGGTGTGTGTCGGCTTTCGCGGCGATCTGCGCGAGGTGCGTAATACATAGCACCTGCCGCTTTGCCGCGGTATCGGAGAGCTTTACGCCGACCTTCTGCGCGGCGCGTCCGCTGATACCCGCGTCCACCTCATCGAAAATAAGCGTCGGGATATTGTCGTGGTCGGCGAGTACGCTTTTTATCGCGAGCATAATGCGCGACAGCTCGCCGCCGCTCGCGATCTTGTTCAACGGACGCGGCTCTTCGCCCGCGTTCGCCGAGATCAGTAATTCCACGCTGTCCTTGCCGTTAATGGCGATCTTTTCTGCGTTAAGCGCGAAGATTATCCGCACGTTCGGCATATCCAGAAAGCTTAGCTGTCTGCATATTTCCTCGGAAATTTCGTCGGCAGCCTTTTTGCGGCGCTCGGAAAGCCCCTCCGCAAGCGACTTGACCTCCTCGGCGAGCGAGCGCTTTTTCTCGGCGAGCAGCTCGATCTCATCGTCGGCGGTAGACAGCTCCGCAAGCTCGTCCCGACATTCGTCGAGATAGTCCACCAGCTCGTCCGCATCCATATTGTACTTGCGCTTTGCATGCTTTATCGCGGAGACCTTGTCGGTCAGCTCCTGCATTTGCAGCTCCACATCGTCACCGCCGAGCGAAAACACCTCGTCCGCGATATCGTTCACCTCGGGAATGACCGCCGTAAGCCTCTCGTAAAGCTCCTTTGCTCTAGGTTCAACGTCCGCAATACCCGCCAGCAGCTTTGCCGCGCTTTGCAGCATATCGCACGCCGCGGGCTCGCCGTCGGAACTTAAACAATTATACGCGCCGATACTCGCCTTGACGATATCGGCATTACGCTGCACGCGTGACAGCTCCTGTTCCAACCGCTCACCGTCGCCCTTTTCGAGCTCCAGCAAATTTAAATCCTCGATAACGGCGGTAAGGTGCTCGATCTTCAGAGCGCGTGTGTTAGCTTCGTCCTGCAAAGTTTTAAGACGCTTTGAAGTTCTCGCAAATTCCCGATACTTTACGCGGTATTCTTCAAGCTCACCCGACAGTCCCGCATAATTATCGAGAATATCACGCTGATTGTCGTTTGACATCAGGATACGGTTTTCATGCTGACCGTGAACGTCCACGAGCATACTGCCGATCTCCTTCAGCATTGACGCGGTCGCCGTGCGCCCGTTGATACGCGCTGCGCTTTTTCCGTCCGCAAATATCTCACGGGTCAGCAGCAGATCGTCCTCGGCCGAAAAGCCGAGCTCCGAAAGCTTTGCCCTGACCTCCTCCGACAGCTCGTCAAACAGCGCGGTAATGACCGCCTTCTGCGCTCCTGTGCGGACAATATCCTTTGTGGTTCGCTGACCTAGGATCGCGTTGATACCGCCGATAAGAATACTTTTACCCGCGCCCGTCTCTCCAGTAAATACGTTAAAGCTCTCGCCGAAACGCGCGGACGCCTTTTCGATGACTGCGAGATTTTCAATTGAAAGCTCCCTTAACATTTCCATCAATCCTTATCCGACAGCCGCGCGAGCTGTGATATTAGCTGCACGGCGTGATTTTCCGATCTTGTGACGATAAAAACGGTATCGTCGCCCGCGATAGTTCCGACGACAGTGCCGAACTCCTGCTCGTCGACCACCTTACACGCGGCGTTGGCAAGTCCCGCGTGACATTTCAGCACGACCATATTCTGCGCGTAATCCATTGAGATGACCGATTGCGCAAAAATGCTGCTGTATTCGATTTCCCCTACGATCATTCCCGAAAAATAGCAGCTGACATCGTCGTCCGAAACGCTCTTTTTGATGCTCAGCTCGCGCATATCGCGGGAGAGCGTCGCCTGCGCAACAATGATCCCCTCGCGCTCGAGGAGCGCTTTCAGCTCGTTCTGCGTTTCAATCTCGTTCTCGGAGATAAGCCGCATAATAGCTGCCTGCCGTTCCTTTTTCCTCATAATCAACCTCTTTTAACGTTACTTGAACGGCGTCATAAGCTTGTTATGGATAGCGCCGTAGAAACCGCCGCCCGTTTCGATAAGCCCGAGCGACAGCCGCGAACGCATAATTTGCAGTATATCGCCCTCCAAGAGCGGGATACCGCTGCCGCCGTCAACGCTGAACGTCGCCTTTGAACTCTGGTAGTGATTGACCTGCGCGGTGATTATCTGCTTGTCCGAAAACAGCATCGGGCGATTGAACAGCGTGTGCGGACAAAGCGCCGTGAACTCGATACACTCCAGGTCCGGCGACAGGATAGGTCCTCCCGCTGACAGCGAATACGCCGTCGAACCCGTGGGTGTGCTGAAAATGATACCGTCCGCGCGCACTCTCGAAACCTCCGCGTCTCCGCAGTTGACCACGTATTCGGGGAGCTTTGAAACGCTGGAACGCGACAAAATAACGTCGTTCAGAACGTGCTCCGAAAAAATCTCCCGCTCCTCGCGGAACACCTTGCACTCCAACATAATGCGCCTGCTTACCGAAAATTCGCCGCTCAGCAGCTCGGGGATACGGGATATCTCATGCGGCTCAAGCGTAGCCATAAAGCCGAGCCTGCCCATATTCACGCCAAGCAGAGGAATGTCGTACTCCGCGGCGATCTTTCCCCATTTCAGGATCGTGCCATCGCCGCCGACCGTTACCGCGAAATCGCATATATTCGGCGTTTCGATTATATCTGCTCCGATTACGTCCGCATACTCCGAGTCCTTACCGTAAACGCACAGCGTAAAACCGCTTTTCCTAAGCAGCGCTGCAAGCTCAGCTGCAAGCTCCGCCGAGCCTTCCTTTCTGATATTGCAGCCTATCAATACTCTCATTGCCGCTCCCCTCCCGACTTTTTCAGCGCAAGCAGATACTCAACGTTCCCGTCCCCGCCCGTTATAGGCGAGACCTCCGTACCGATCACCGCAAAACCGCACTGCTCCGCGAACCGTTTAACTTCCTCAACGCACCGCAGACGAGTTTTTTCGTCGCGGACTATACCCTTTTTCGACAAGCTCCCCCGCCCCGCCTCGAATTGCGGCTTTATCAACGCGACGGCAGTGCAGCCCTTCGCGAGAAGTCTGTAAATATGCGGAAGAACAAGTTTTAACGAAATGAATGAAACGTCGGTTCCGATAAACTCCGCAGCCGAGATATCGTAATTATCGAACGTAAAGTCACGGATATCCGTCCGCTCGAGCGATACAACGCGGCTGTCCGCGCGGAGCTTTTCCGCAAGCTGACCGCTTCCCACATCAACCGCAAACACCCTCGCCGCGCCGTTTTGCAGCATACAATCGGTAAATCCGCCCGTTGACGCACCTATATCAAGGCAGACCTTTCCGTTAAGGTCAATGCTCCATAATTCCAGCGCACCCTCAAGCTTTTGTCCACCGCGCCCCACATACTTCGGGAGCTTGGGCTCGGCTACATCCACCGTGTCGGTATCGGCTATTTCAAGCGAATTCTTGACGACGGTTTTCCCGTTTACGATCACGCCGCCGTGACGTATAAGCTGCTGCGCGGCGCTGCGGCTGCGGCATATCCCCTTTTCCGTTAAGTACACGTCCAGCCGCATAATCAAGCCCTCAATATCTCGGTCATACATTCCTCGTTAAGTCCGTACATGGCGAGCTGTTCCTCGACGGTCGCCGCGGGGACAAACCCGTCCGCAACGCCGACACACTCCGCGCGTCCGCGGTAGCCGCGCCACGCAAGCTCCGCGAGAAATCCCTCGGCAGCGCCGCCGCGAACCGAGCCCTCCTCGAAGAACACTATCTTTTTATAGCCGAGAGCGATACCGAAAATCCCCTCGGGAAACGGGTTTACCGTCACGAGCCGCAGCATATCCGCGCCCGTTTTCTCGCAGGCCTTCGCAAGGTCGGCGGATATTCTTCCGTAAGTTATCCCGAGAACGTCAGATGACTTACCCGAGTAATAGTAATCCCGAACAGGCTCAAACGCCGATTTAAAGTGCTCCGTCCTACCCATAATATCCGGCTCGCCGCCCTTGGGATAGCGCACTGCCGCGATACCCTCTGTACGGTATATAGCCTCGGACAGGCAGCGCCGCAGTTCCTCATACGTCGCGGGGCAGTAAATTACAGTATTCGGCACAGCACGGAGCATAGGCACGTCAAAAATGCCCTGATGCGTTTCGCCGTCCGCACCGACAAAGCCCGCACGGTCGATACAGAGCGTGATATGCGTTTTCTCAATGGAACAGTCGTGTATGATCTGATCAAATCCGCGCTGCAAGAAAGTCGAGTACACCGCGAATACGGGAAGCATTCCCTGCACCGCCAGCCCCGCCGCAAACGTCACCGAGTGCTGCTCGGCAATACCCGTATCGAAAAATCTAGGCGCGAAGCTGTTCTTGAAGTAGTTCAAGCCCACCGCATACTTCATCGCCGCCGTTATCGCGCAAATGCGGCTGTCCGCCTTGCCGAGCCGCTCCAGCTCGCGCCCGAACGCCTCCGAAAAGCTCCCGTCGCTGTGCGCGGGAAGGTCGTCATAAACAAATTCCTCCACAACGCCGTTTTGCGCGACCGCGTGATACTCCCCGGGGTTTTCCTCAGCGGGCTTGTAGCCCCTGCCCTTACGCGTAAAAACGTGTACCACGCACGGGCGCTTCATCAGCTTAGCAACCGACAGAGCCTCTGTCATATCCTCAAGATTGTGACCGTCCACAGGACCGATATATGCAAAGCCCAGATTTTCAAACAGGTTACTGCTGTCGTACAGCGCTTCCTTGACAAGCGTTTTCGTCGCCGCGATAGCCTTTTCGAGCGACCTGCCCACCAACGGCACCGCCGAGAGCACGGTTTTGACGCGCTCCTTTGCGCAGTAGTACTTTCTCGTTGAGCGTATCTGAGCCAGATATCTTGCCAAAGCGCCTGTGCTCTTGCTTATCGACATCGCATTATCGTTGAGAATAAGCGTGAGATTGGACGCTGTCTTTCCCGCATTGTTTAGCCCCTCGTAAGCCATTCCGCCCGTAAGCGCACCATCGCCGATCACAGCCGCCACCGCGCCGTTTTCACCCTTGAGCCGCATTGCCGTGGAAATACCGTAAGCCGCCGAAACAGATGTGCTGCTGTGACCCGAGATGAACGCGTCCGCGGGAGACTCCGCGCAGCGCGTAAAGCCCGAAATACCGTTCTTTTTCCGCAGTGTCTCAAAACGGGAAAACCGTCCTGTAAGCAGCTTATGCGCATACGCCTGATGACCCACGTCCCAGATGACCCTGTCGCCTCCGAAAACGTCGTAAACATAATGTATTGCGACCGCCAACTCCACCGTTCCCAGATTTGAGGACAAATGCCCGCCGTTTTTCATTACCGTACGCATAATACAACTCCGCAGTTCCCTGCAAAGCACTTTAAGCTGCGGAGCGGTCATATTTGAAATAGTGTCGTGATCAATATTGTCATTAAGGAACATAATTATCCTCCGTATTACAGAGACAGTTATTTAAGCGGAAATACCATGGCTATCAATATCCCGAGCAGCGAACCCGCCAGCACTTCTATCGGTGTGTGACCGAGGAATTCTTTAAGTTCTTTCTGGTTGACAAGCTCGTCAATGTCCGGGTCCTCGTCACCGCCGCTGAGCTGCGATATCTCATCGTCGAGATTATCTACGATATGCCGCAGCTTATTAAGCTCCTTAGCGTGCAGTCCCGCGTTGTACCGCACGCTCATAGCGTCATAGATGACGATAGCCATAAGCAGCGCCGCAAACGCGAATTCAGTACTTGTAAAGCCTTTCAGCCTTAACGTATATATCGCGACCGACACCACCAGCGATGAGTGCGACGACGGCATACCGCCCGCACCCGTTATTCTTTCGGGATTGAACGACTTGAATTTTATTGAATAATGAAGAGTTTTCAATATCTGCGCCGCTATCCACGATATAAATCCCACCGAAATAATGGGATTCAGCATTAACAATTTCATCATTTTTTAAGCAATATCCTCCGTCAATATTGACGATTTAAAAGCAAGTTTGTAAATTCGACAAGAAATTCATTGTCATCGAAATCAGCGAGCAGCTCTACTGCCTGCACAGTGAGCGACTTTGCCTGTTCGCGGGCCTTTTCGAGACCGACCGCTGTGACGTAAGTATACTTCCCGTCCGCTTTGTCGCTGCCGACCGGCTTTCCGAGAAGCTTTTCGTTTGCGGTAACATCAAGGATATCGTCGACTATCTGAAACGCCAGTCCCAGCCGCTGACCATAGCTTCCCGCCGAAAGCTGCTTATCAGCTCCCGCGCCCGCCGCTATACACCCCGCCTTGCAGCAGAATTCAAGCAGCGCGCCCGTTTTCATTCGGTACATCTCGAGGATAACGCCGACGGGCGGCTGCTTGCCTTCGTTTTCGAGATCAACAGTCTGACCGCCTATCATTCCCGAAACTCCCGAAAGCTCCGCAAGCAGCTTTATTATCTTCAACGCTGCATCCTGCGATAACGTTTTTTTCAAACCCGCCTCAGCGATTATCTGAAACGGCAAGATCGCCAGAGCGTCACCCGCGAGAACAGCCGTTGCCTCGCCGTATGCCTTGTGACATGACGGCTTTCCGCGGCGCATATCGTCATCGTCCATGCACGGCAGATCGTCATGAATCAGCGAGAACGTATGCAGCATCTCGATAGCGCACGCTGCGGGAAGAGCATTTTCGGGTTCACCTCCGCACACGCGGCAGAACTCCATAACGAGCGCGGGACGAATTCTCTTCCCTCCCGCCGACAGACTGTACCGCGCCGCGTCCGCAACGCTTTTTTGCAGGCACTCCACCTCGGGGAGATACTTCCAAAGCGCCTCCTCGGTCATTTCCGCGTAGTCCGCAAGCACTTCCTTAACGTTCATTACTGTTCCTCTAACTTTTCAACGGTGAGCTTAGCGCCGTCAATGTATTCCTTGAGCTTCTTTGTAAGCTCGACCGCTTCCGTATAAAGCTTCATAGACTCGTCAAGCGGCAGATCGGCAGCTTTCATCTTCTCCGAAATATCCGCAAGTCTTTTCATTTCCTTTTCAAAATCCACAATATCAATCCTTTACTTCCTTTACGGCAGCCGAAACGCTGCCCTTATTGAATGTTACGTCAATAACATCGCCCACAGAAAGATCCGAAGCGCTCCTTACCGTTTTTCCGTTATGCGTAGCCGTTGAATATCCGCGCGACAATATCGACATGGGATTAAGATCGGAAACCGACTGCGCGTACTTTTGCAGAGCGTGCTCGGAATTGTCAAGTTTTCTGTGTATCGAATGTGAGATACTCTCCGAAAATTGAGATAAGCTCTGCTCCCACCGCAGTATACGGTTCTTCGGAGAGTTGAGCTGAACGTCCTTTTCAAGCAGCACAAGCTGTCTTTCGCGGCGTTCGATGAGCTTCTTCATCTCGCTGTGAAAATACTGCTCTATCCCGTCGAGCCTTGCCGCCTCCATCGCAGCCTCCCGAGTTACGATGACCGCCGCCGATGTAGGCGTTGAAGCGCTTACGTCCGCGACATCGTCCGAAAGCGAATGGTCGACCTCATGCCCCACAGCGCTCACCGTCGGTATCGTTGACGCGTATATCACCCTTGCGAGCTCCTCCGAGTTGAAGCAGTCCAAATCCTCTTTTGAGCCGCCGCCGCGCGCGATAATTATCACGTCCGCGCCAACCGTCTGCGCCCTTTGCACCGCGTTCACCAGCGAAGGCACGGCGTTCGCGCCCTGTACCTGCGCGGGAACGCACACAAGCGTCAATGCGGGAAACGTAGCCGCGACCTTGTCGCAGATATCATGCCACACCGCGCCCGTAGGCGAAGTCACCACCGCTATTCTCCTCGGAAAGCGCGGCAGCGGACGGTGTTGATTAAAAAGACCCTCATTGCGCAGACGCTCCGTCAAAAGCTGCAAAGCCGCCGCTCTTGCGCCCTCGCCGTACGGGATAATATCCTCGCCCTTTATCTGATACGAGCTTTGCTTGCGGCTTATCGACACGCTTCCGAGCACGATAACCTCGTCGCCCTCCTGCGGAAGATAGGTAAGTCTTGTCACGCTTTTGAATACTGCAACGCGCAGGGAGCACTCATCTCTACCCTCCCCCTCGCGAAGCGAAAAGAATATCCAGTCCATATACGCGCTCTTATGCTGCACCGTGATTTTTGTCACCTCGCCGCACACGCCAATACCGCACAGTGAAGGACAGCCTGTCAGCGCGTCCTCGACCTGCTCCGTAAACTCCTTTACGGACAAAACCATAGTACCGTCGTCAAGCATTTTCAAGCTCCCTCATATACGAATTGAGTATTCCGTTTATAAATCCGCTGTCCGCTTTCAGAGAATACTTCTTCGCCAGCTCCACAGCCTCGTTTATCGCGGCGGCGTTTGGAACTCTCTCACAATATTTCATCTCATAAACAGCAATTTTAAGTATTATCATATTCACCTTAGCAATACGGGACACAGACCTCGACGTAGAATACTTCGCGATTATATCACGCAGCTCCTCATCATGCTCGAGCACTCCCTTTACAATCTCGTCCGTCTGTTCGTTTTTCGCCATATCGAATGCCTCGGCATTCAGCTCGTCGATCTCCTCAAGAGTTGTACCGAAAAGCAGCTGATACAATACCAGAAACGCCCCCTCGCGAATCTCGGGGCGGCTTAACTTTTCACTCATCTTAATTTTCCTCCGCGGCAGGACTTTCGTTTTCCATATTATAGCTTATCCCGGCGATATTAACGTCCACCTTCGTTACCGTAAAGCCCGTCATATTCTGCACGGCGCTCTTTACGCTGCGCTGTATGCTCTCCGCGACCTTTACGGCGTTGTATCCGTCAATGACCGAGATTTCAAACTTTATTGCCGCCGCTTCACCGAGTATCCTCGCGCGGACGGGACCCCTGAATTTCGAAATCGCCGACGGAGCCTCAAGCCGCTGACCCTTTACGGCAACGCCCTCAATCTCGCACGCCGCGGTCTCCGCGATCTTCAGAATGACCTCCTCGGAGACCTTTATGCTCCCAGAGGTATGCTTTTTTGATGTTTCCATATTTCCTCCTGATTAAAAAGCTCCGCAATATCGGCTTACCCCAAAATGTTGACAAGAGCTTATTTACTTCTCATTCAAATGTTGACTGTGCTTAATGATTTAAAAAGCTCCGCAATTTCGGCGAGCCACGCTCCGCTTCAGTCGCTCCGTTCGCCTTTGCTCCGCTCACTGCACCCATTATGCTTGCACTTAATTAAACACTGCAAACTGCTACAATCTCAGTATTGACTGTTGACTAACAGCCAAACTAAACTGTCGGCATTTAGCCGGCAATCGAGCCACATTTTTCCTTATACTTTATTATTATACCACAAATGCCAATAATAAACAAGTCCTTTTTTAAAGAAAACTGTAACCAAATTCATTTTTTGGAATAAAATGCGATTAGAACAGGTAAAATCAGCGGAAAGGCGGTGAACGATATGCGCGGACCGAAAAGACGAAGAAAACGCTGCGGCGCGGGAGCTGGCGTTGTGCTTGCTATTGCGGCATTTCTGGGAGCGCTCATGTGTTTGTCGTTCTTTTCGCTTAAGGTCATGCTGTTCGTTATAGCCGTTCTGTTGATAGTGCTGGGAATCTTCCTTTTAAGACTGTGAGAGGAGCGTTACATATGAAAGTGGTCGTAGTAAAAAGCCCGAAAATGTTTGTCGGCTTTCTCAGGCTGATGTTCGGCATAAAAAAATCCGAGATGACATAATGACCGTAAAACGAAAGCCGCAGCCCCGTACAAGGCTGCGGCAACTTTTTATTTCACCTCAACGATAGTGATATTATCACTCGCGACCTCAACCTCCGACAGCAGTGTAGACTTTATCTTCGCCGCACCCGCCGCGTCCAGACCGTCCGTCTTAACAATGATATTCGCGCCGCTGTCGCTCAGATAGCACAGCGCGTCCGCGAAACCCTGCGCTTTCAACAGCGTTTCGATCTTGTTTTCGCTCTCAATCACGCTGCTCAAATTCTGCGCGTTCGTCTCGACTACCGTCAACTCGTCCTTGGTCATATCACCGCCGTTATACATACTCGCGATTACCTGCGCCGCCTCGTCGCGGGTCTGCTGCTTATCCAGCCTTGCCTGCGCGAAGTATGCGTCACCGCCCGCGTCATTGGATACGAACGACGTATCGCCGTAGTTCGCGCTGCCGCCAACCTGTGTCGTGGGCGGAGTTACCTCGTCCTTTTTCCCCGACGACACGATAAAGTTCACTGCCACCGCTGCGCCCAGCAGCACCGTCAGCGATGCTATCGCTATCTGCTTCTTCCCGATGATCAAATTTAATCTCTTCATAAAAACCTCCTGATTAAAAAGCAAAATCCCGCACCGCGCAAACGTCCGCTTCGAGGTCGTCTGCGGCAGCCAAGCCACATTACGCAGCTGTTTACTAAGCGCGCCCAAACTGCATCCCACTTAGTTACGTATAGTTAAATGTTTTAAAAGTAAAGCCGTCATCGGTCACGTTTCACGTGCCTTGCCTGCTTTGCCATGTGCCGCCTGTTAGGTTACATTTAACCTAACAGGTCACATAAACCTTAGACAGCCCGATATTCAGCGCCTTTGCGACCGTATTTGCGACACGCTCCTTGACTACGGGGTCGCCCGCGCCCGAGCACACCACCGCCGCACCGCGAACCTTCGGCTGCACTGTGCCGACCTGCAACGGCTCCTTGGTGCTGCCCGCGAGCACCACCTCCGTTTCGCTGCCCGCACTCTGCGAGCTGCCGTCGGCATCGCTTTTCGACGAGCTCTCCGACTTGGTGTCCTTTTCGTACACCCTCTGCGAGACCGTATCCAGCGTCACCATTACCGTCACCTCACCCGCGCCGTCAATACGTGATATAAGGCTTACCAGCCGCTGTTCAAGCTCCCGCTCGATCTCGGCGGCGCTTTCGCTTGCGGCGTAAGGCTCGGCAACGCTCTTTTTTCCGCCGTCGCCGCAGGAAACGGTACTCAGCAGCAATAACAGCATTACTGCGACCGCTCCCGCAACAACGATCCTTCTGCCCTTATCCCCGAGCAGAAACTCCTTTAATCGCTCCGATAACCTCACTCCTTTACCTCCGCCGTTATTTTTATATCCTCCGAAAGCTCACGCGAGATCAGCTCTGTAGCCGCTGCTGCCGCCGCATGCTCTCCCCCGCCGAAGACGAGCTTTACCTGTGTAATATTTATGCTGTACAAACCCGAAATATTAACGATAACATGAATTTCTTCGGGATAAATTTCGTGCTCCCCCAACAGCGAGTACAGCCTGTCAGACATATCCTTGCTTATCTTCTTCTGCAGGTTTTCGCTAACGTCGGCGGTCATGCCCGTATAGCCGCCGTCCGTGTTTATATCATAATCCCGCACACTAAGGTCTATCTCCGCGCCCGTTACCGCCGTTATCCCCGTCAGCAGAAACACTGCCGCAATAAGCAGCGATATCTGCTTAGCGTACTTGTTTTCGGGAACCAGCATTCTGAACAGCGCCGTACATATCGCGGAAATACATATGGTCGACAAAAACTTCATTTTTGTATACAACCCCCTTTGATATATGAATAGATTTGCGGAGAGACCGCGCCTAGTACAAGGAACTTTGACGAAGTAATAGGCGCGGAATCTTCGCAAAGATATCATAGATTAAAGGGGGTCGTATACCTTACACCGTCCCCGTTATCGCCAACAGCAGCGCCGCCGCCAAGGTATTCAGCAGCAGAAAGCACACCGTCACCGCGATTATTATCGTCATCGCCGCTCCGCAGCTTTTCAGCAGCGCGGTCAGCTCCTTCAGTCCAAACATCTCCGCCATATATTCCGAGCAGACCAGCGCCGCTCTGTAACACATCAGGCTTATCAGCGCCGGCAATATCATCACCGCGACCGCTATTATACCGTAAGTTCCCACACTGCTTTTGAGCATCGTCAGGCTGCTGCCGAGCGTATTGACCGCATCGGAGATGGTTCCCCCGACTATCGGTACGCCCTGTGAGACCATAAACTTCGCCGCCTTTATCGCGGTATTATCCGCCGCCGAAGCTACAAGCGTCTGCGCCGAGAGCACGCTCATAAAAACCGTCATTATCAACGTTAATCCCCACACAACAAATTTTTTTATCAGCTCTCCGAGCTTGTCCAGCTTCATCTGAGGGTGAACCGCTCCCGCCGTCGATACCCCGATGATCGTACCGCAAAGCGGCGCGAGAAAGTTCACGGCTAACTGCGAAAACAGCTGAGTTGCCGCGAGCGCCGCCGAATTGACCGCCGTCGCAGTCGTGACGTGACCGAGCACCGCCGATATCGCCGTAAACGAAGGAATAAAAACCAGCATAAAATTTGCCGCCGCGCTCAGCAGTCCCAGAGTGCCGTCGAGAACCTCGTACACCGCCGACGCAGCAATCCCCGCGCCGCACAGCACGCCCACTGCGGACAGAACGCCTTTCATATTTCCAGCCTCGCACATGCTTTCGGCAATAGCGCAAAATAATACAACTCCGCACAGCGAGCAAAGCAGTGCAAAGGGCTTTGTAACGTTCGATTTAAACAGCTCCCATATTTCGCCGAGAACTCCGCCGAACGATAAATTCAGCGCTCCCGAATTGTCGGGAGTTATCCCCTCGCTCTCCAGAACCTCACGCGCATTGTCGGGGAGCGCCTCCGATATCTGTTCCTGACCGAAGTCAATATCCTCTGCGCTGGCAGCCGGGGAGAAAATCAGTGTCAAAACCACCGTTAAAACGACGGAGAGCAATATTTTTATTACATTCATTTTGTCACGATCCTTTTTGTTTAATGCGAAAAATCAAACCACTGCTACGCTTAGTATGGTTTTACCCGATAAGCCCCGTAACCATATTAGCCAACTCAACAAAAACGGGCAGTGAGAGCATGGCGATAGATATCCTGCCGCCAAGCTCCAGCTTAGCTGCGACCGCGCTCTCCCCCGCGTCTCTCGCGCAATCAGCCGAAAGTGTTGTGATGTAACATACAGCAAGCGCTTTCAGCAGTACTTTTGTAAACTCTCCGTCGATACCTGCGTTCTCTGCAAGCTCCGTTATCGCACCGACAGACGGCGCGGCGGCAGTCACTACCGCGGCGAGAATGCCTATCCCCGCCGCAATGCTGACGAACACCGCGCTCTCCGGCTTAATCTGCCTAACTATAACGCAAAGCACCGCCGCCAATATCCCAAATCCGCACAGCGTAACGATATTCATATACTCACCACAGCCCGAAAACGTTCCGTATCGTTTCAAACAGCTCCTCAATAGCGGGAATGATCATCATCAGCACGATGATAAGCCCCGCCACCGTCAGCATTACCGCCTGCTCGTCGTGATCGGTTTTTTTGAGAATTAAATTCAGCACCGCCACGATAATTCCCACCGCAGCGATCCTGAAAAGCAGATCCAACTCCATACTATTGTCCTCATTATCGTCCTCAGATGATCATTATCGCGACAGCAATGCCGCACAGCGCCCCCACCTGCATGACCGCTTTCCCCTTTCGCGAGTATATTTCCCGCGCCTCGCGCTCAAGCTCCGAGAACCGCTCCGCATACAGCTCGACAAGCCTCAGTGTGCCCTCTCTGTCCGACGTTCCGAAATTATGTCCCAGCTCGTTCAGCAGCACTGCCTCAGCGCTTTTTTTCGGCAGCTGAGAGCACGCCCGCGCCCATGCGCTCCTTGCGTCCTCGCCGCCATTGATGTACCCTTGCACAAGCTCCGCAAATCGACCGTCCGCGCGGTTTATAAGCTCGTCCAGCGTCAGTCCCGAACAGCGTATCTCTATCAGAAATCCGCTCAACATCTGCGATATCTCGCCCAGAAGAACCGCGTGGTATTTCAGCTCCGCGCGCCGGCGAAAGCCCTCCAGCACACAGCACGCCAATGCGATAAACGCCGCCAACAATCTCATACGATCACCCTTTTTCCCGATAGTCCAGCAATCTCCCGCGCTCTCCGATAAGAGCGCAGCAATCGAAAAACGGTGCTATACAGCGCGTCTGCGGACGTCTGTACAGCTCGTCGAGACTTGCCGAATGAGCCGAAGCTATTATCTTTACGCCGCAGAACAGCGCCTGTTCAACAGCGCTCTCATCGTTGCCGATCTCGTCGCAGATGATTACCTCCGGACTTAGCGTGCGCAACGCGAGCATTATCCCGTCGGTCTTTGAGCAGCCGCATAGCGCGTCGGTGTTCAGCCCGATATCCAGCGAGGGGGTTCCGTGAAACGACGCGGAAAGCTCGTTTCTGCTGTCGATTAGCGTGACCCTGTGCCGTTCACCGAGCCGCCTTGCAAGATCGCGCAGGACGGTCGTCTTGCCGCAAAGCGGTTTTCCCGCAATAAGAACGGAGCGCGTTCCTCCGGAAAAGAAACGCGAATATACCTCGTCCGCGCACCCCTTGATTTCGTGCGCAATGCGAATATTCAGTCCCGAAATATCCTTGAACATCTCGATCTTGCCGCCGTTCTTGACCGCCGTGCCGCATATCCCGACGCGGTGACCGCCGTCGAGCGTGACAAAGCCCTGTGCGATCTCCTCCTGAAAGCTGTGTACGGAATAACGGCATATCTCCGCGAAGCAGTCCGCAATCTCCGACGCCGAAAACGGATCGGAGCATATCCGCATATCGCCGAGAATATTCACGCAGACGCTCGGTCTGCCCGCTCTTAGCCGTATCTCCGCAATGCCCGACATCGGCTCGGTTATGCGTATTTTTGCTGCCGACTTCAGCGGCAGTTTCATAGTGCTTATCATTTCGACCTCCGCAGTACTTGTCCGTCACTCGATAAATTCTATGTCGCCCGCATTAAAAATAGAACACATACGCCGTTGACATATTTATTGATATATGGTATAATTACGTTCAAACGCGATATTAACAAGCAATAAACAGAAAAAACAGCAATATGGGTCAAGAAATGTTCCGATATTTGTGATATTATTGTTACAGGCGGTGAGGAAAAATGGAAAAAAACGGCCATTCGGCTGCTGTGATCAAAATGATGAATTACATTGACGTGCATTTACAGGAACCAATTACGGCAAACGAACTTGCGAAAGCGGCGGGATATTCCCAATATCACACGATCAGGATATTCAAAAAGGAGACAGGAACATCTCCGTTTGAATATATCCGGCAAAAAAGGCTGATCACGTCCGCTTTTGAGCTTCGCCGCGGGAAGCTCAGGGTCATTGACGTCGCGCTGGATTTCGTGTTCGACTCGCAGGAGGGGTTCACGAGGGCGTTTTCCAACGCTTTCGGAATTTCCCCGAAACGGTTCGCAATTTTTCCCGAGCCAAACGGCTGGCTTATTCCCTATCATTACCTTGACCGCCAAAAAAACAAATCGGAGGAACGCAGTATGGAAACAAAATCAACGGTAATATTCACTCAAATAATCGAACGTCCCGCACGCAAGCTGCTTGTTTACAGAAGCAAGAACGCGTCGGAATACTTCGGGTACAATGAGGAGATTGCGAAGGATCCGCCCGCAAGTCTTAACGGTATGCACCCGTGGGACTATCTGTGCGGCGTCAAGGAGGCGCTTTACGAGCCCGTGGGAGTATGGCTGCCCGAGACAATGCGCCTTACCGAAAAGGGAGTTTACGCTCACGCCGTCGAAGTGCCGACGGACTATTCAAAGGACATTCCCGAGGGCTTTGACCTGCTTGATCTGCCGCCCTGCAAATACCTGATATTTCAGGGCGAGCCTTACGACGACGAGAAGTACGGCGAAGCTGTCGGCGCTTGTATGGCGAATATTGAACGCTTTGACCCCAAGGTCTACGGCTATTCCTTTGACGACGATATCGCGCCGAGATTTCAACTCGCGCCAATGGGTTGGCGCGGATATATCGAGGGCAGGGCGATAAAAGAAATAAAGTAAATAAGGCATAACAAAAGCCGCATATGGGTTACCTCCGTATGCGGCTTATTTTTACAGCTTATTCCAGTACTTCAAAAATCCCTTCGGCCAGTATTTACACGGCAGCACCATTATAGAAAAGCATTTCATCGGCGCGGCGATTACCGGGATTATACTGCTTTTCAATACCTTTTTCGGCAGATGCTCGCGGAACACGAGAACGCTCTGCATGGTTAAATTCATGGAGAAATCGTCGCCGTCATCCGCCTTGATGATAACGCGTGAACGGTCTACCTCACCCGCCGCGACAGCCGCCGCCTCGCGTATCCATTCGGGATTTTCATCCGGCTTTTTCTCCCTACACTCGAACAGATAATGCGCGAAGGACTTCATTATCAGCGGGTCGGAAATTGCGGTTTTCGGTCGCTTGTGATTGAAAACCACCTCCGCCGCGCTCGCCGATACGCTCCGCGAAGTAGGCTTGTTGAACAGCGTCCTATTTGCCTGCACAAGACACGCATAGTAAACCTCTCCCCACTTCATCAGCACGGGGAACTCCGTGTATAGCTTGCCCAGATCGTCTCCGCTGTCGAGCCATGACGGCGCGGACGGAAGCCGTATTCTATCCTTGTTCTTGTGAAATGCCATGCTCATCGCCCCAAGATCGCCCTTGAAATCCAAGTCCATTATGCTCACTTTCCGTGAACCTCCAGCACCAGCGCTGTACCCGAATGTACGGTGATAACGGCTTTATCGCCGGCTATCTCGTTGCTTACACCGATCGGCATATCGTTCGTCAGCGGGTGGTTGGTAATGGGGTATCTCACGCCGCTTTCGCTGACGATAACATTCTTCTCATATGCGAAAACGGACAAATACCCGTCGTATTTCGGTATCTCTACGCTCTCGTCCGACAGCAGAAACAGCCTTGTATCGTCGCCGAAGAGAACGCCGCTTATCCCGCGCATTTTGAAGTGATACAACATTTGTATATTCGCGACGGTATGGTCTATCCTGCCGCCGATAGCACAGAAGAAACGCAGCTCGTTGCAGCCGTATTTCAGCGCGAAATGCGCCGCCAGCATAGCGTCGGTGTCGTCCTTTATGGGCGAGACCTTCACGCACTCAACGCCCTCGGGAACCTCCGACTTTGCGCTGTCGAAATCCCCGACCACGAGATCGGGCTTTATACCCGCCTCCAACGCTATATCCAGTCCCCTGTCCGCGGCGATCACAAAACCCTGTACAAGCTCCCTTTGCAGACCGTTGCAGGGCGCTCCGCAGATAATCGAGCAAATTTTTTTGTTGTTACCGTTCCCAATCATTTATCTTACTTACCTCCTCAAACATTCTGAGATAGCTGTCATAGCGCGATCTCGCGATCTTTCCGTCTTCGACCGCCGCGCGTACTGCGCAGCCCTTTTCCTTAACGTGGGCACAGTTCGTGAACGAGCACCCTCCCAGATACTCTCCGAATTCTCGGAACGCGCTATCCAGCTCGCCTTTTGGAATACGGCAGTATTTCTCCGTTTCCACAGTCGAAAATCCCGGAGTGTCCGCTATGTAGCCGCCTCCGCGCCTGAACAGCTCCACCTGCCGCGTGGTGTGACGTCCGCGCCCGAGCTTTTTGCTGATATGCGCCGTCTCCAGCGCAAGCTCGGGATAAAGCACATTCAGCAGACTTGACTTCCCCACTCCCGAGTTGCCTACAAACGCGGTCATCTTGCCCTCAATCAGCCCTCGCACCTCATCCGCACCCTTGCCCGTAAGGTTATCAACCGTGCATACGTCAATGCCGATACCGCGGTAGACACCGGGGAGATCGCCCGCGTTATCAAGATCTGTTTTCGTGAATACGACCACCGGCTCAATTCCCTTGCTGTCTGCGATAGCAACGAGCTTATCCAGTATAAAGCGATTTACCGCGGGCTCGGCGACGCTGTTCACAAACACTATCTTATCAAGATTTGCGAGCGGCGGACGTACCAGAAAATTTTTCCGCTCATGTATCTCGGAGATGACCGGCTCTGCGTTCTCGCCAGTCACGACGAGTACTCGGTCGCCCGCCACGGGACTTATCCCCCTGTTGCGGAAAATTCCCCTCGCTGCGCATTTCACGCTTTCTTCCGCATAGCCGTCAAGGGCGTCTACATAGTAGACGCCCCCGACAGCTTTTGTAATTATTCCCTCAAAAGCTAAGGATACTATTTCAATTACCCCCGATCATTAGATCAGCCGACGCCCTGCATAATGCTTGAAATGTTGCTGAGGATATCACTATCGGTGCGGCCGCTGCTCTCGTTCGGATCGACATAAACGGGACCCGAGCTTGTTGATTCCGTAGGATTTGACGTAGGCTCAGACGTAGTAGTCGAACTGCTCGACGATGACGATGATGACGACGACGAAGTACCGCCGTTCTGGAGTTCCGCAAACACATTCGGATTGTATGCCGTTTGACTCGGAGGCTGAGGACCGTCATCGGTGAATACGACCGTTACCTCGATAAACAAGTCTTCTTTATTCGTTGACGTAGACAAAGCCTTGATAGACAGCACCTTTGTTTCTCCGGGCTTACCCTTAACGTCATATCTGAGAGTTTTTGAGCCGCTGAGACCGATATCCATCGTTGCGGTGGAAGCCGCATCATCAAGCACGGTGTTAACATAATATTTAAACTTGAACTCGCCCGTAGCACCGTCCGGTATCTTGATCTCTACCGGTTGTGTAAATTCCGGAGACTTGCCCGAGCTTACCGTAAGCTTGATATCCTCGTTCTGGTTCAGGTAGCTGCCTATCTCCTTATCCTGAGCGATGACCTCTCCCTCGGGAGCGTCGCTGTCCTTCGTCTCGATTATCGGATTTATTCTCAGTTCCTCGCAGCGCTTGCGCGCCTCCTCGATAGGCAGACCAACAAACTTCTCGATATAAACGGGGGTGTTCTTCGGACCAAGACTTACAATAACGATTACCGTAGAATTGACCGGCGCGCGCTCATGAGCAGCGGGGCTGGTTCTGATAACATAATCCTTTGCGACTTCCTCGCTTTCCTCGTAACGTATAGTGGGAATAAATCCGTCTCTGCGGAGCTGCTGCTCAGCAGCGGTAACGGTTCTGTTCGTGAAGTCCTGTATCTCCTCCTGCTTAATGCCTTTACTTACTTTAAGCGTGACCGTCGTGCCCACCTTAACGCGTCTGCCCTCCGGCACCGACTGTTCGAATATCTGACCCTCCTCATATTCGCTGAATTGCTGTACGGGTTCAAGAATAAGAAATTCGTTATTCGCATACTTCAAGGCGACATCATCCCACTTATCGCCAAGGAAATTCGGCATCGGGAATTCACCGTTCTGCGAGGGAACTATCCCCAGACTGTTGTCGCTGTCCACAATGGAACTGTCGGGCAGCAGATTAAGACGATTTGAGACAAGCGTCAGCACAAGGAATACCGTAGCGATAACGAACGCTGCGCCCACCGCGAACAATATCGGAATAAGCGGACTGCGGCGCTCCTCGTACTCGTCGTCATCGTCATCATCATAATCGTCGTCATCATCGTAATAATCGTCGTTTTCGGCGACCTTCTTACGGCGCATTGTCTCTGTTTCAACGGCGGGATTTGCGCGGTCGGCGTACTTAGCCGTGCCATCGGTGGAGTTGTATTTGTAATCAAACATGATACCGGGATTTTTCTTAAAATCCTCCAGATCGGAAATCATCTCGCCGGCGGTCTGATAACGCGCCGAAGGCTCTTTCTGCATAGCCCTGAGTACAATTTGCTCCAGTCCCTCGGGAATGGTTTCATTTATCTCGGTAGGTTTCTTCGGGGTGCTCTGCATATGCTTGAGCGCGATAGCAACGGGCGTATCGCCATCAAACGGCTTTCTGCCCGTAAGCATCTCGTACAGCGCAACACCAACCGAATAGATATCGCTTCTCTCGTCGGTGATATCTCCGCGTGCCTGCTCGGGACTGATATAGTGTACCGAACCGATAGTCTTTTCAGACATCGTTTTGTTGTTTTCACGGTTAAAGCGCGCGATACCGAAATCCATGACCTTTATAGTGCCGTCGCGCAGCAGCATGATATTGGAGCTCTTTACGTCGCGATGAACAATACCCCTGTCGTGAGCGTGCTGAAGAGCCTTCAGCACCTGCACGGTAAAATGTACCGCGTCGCGCCATTTCAGCACTCCCTGCTGTTCGATATAATCCGTCAGCGTGATCCCGTCGACGTATTCCATAACGATAAACTGAACCTTGTCGGTAAAGCCCACGTCGTAAATTTTTACAATATTCGGGTGGCTGAGGAGAGCGATAGCCTTGCTCTCGTTGCGGAAACGGCGCAGAAATTCCTCGCTGCCCGCAAACTCGGTCTTAAGAATTTTCACCGCGACGATCCTGTCCTCTTGAATGTCGCGCGCACGGTAAATATCCGCCATACCTCCGACGCCTATAAGCTCTAAAAGCTCGTAGCGTCCGTCCAGCTTTTTTCCGATGTTGTTATCCATTTCTATCCGCCATTTCTCCATACTTCTCTGTCGGGAAATATCCCGCTGCGCCCGCCGTATGGTACGGACGCCGTTGTCCCCTTGTTGATGTTAGTAAAACTTAATACATGGAA
>CAJUMS010000026.1 GCA_910587465.1 uncultured Oscillospiraceae bacterium | reverse complement strand
ACCAGGCGCTTGAAGCGCCAGTGCAAACCACGCGTTTCACGCGTGGTTATGATTACATAGGTTTTAAGTTTTTGTTGAGCCTGTCCACCATCCAAGCGATCCGCTTTTCGCGTCCCGCGTCCGTTTTTGCGTCAAGATACGCCTTTGTATAGGTTTTCTTTACCGATGGAGACATGGCTTGGAAATTTGTGTAAGCGGGCTCATAATATTTCAACAGCGCGGAAAGCTTAGCGATTTGTTCATCTGTGACCGCCGCGGGCTTGGGAGCGTCCCACTGACCGTTCTTTTTGGCTTCCTCTATTTTCTGTCTGCCGAAATCGGTCATCATTCCCCGTTCTTCAAGGCTTTTGACCAATGCCTTGTTCTTCTCCGACCACTTGCTGTTCGTCCTGCGCATAGAAAAGTATTTCTTATAGGTCTTATCGTCAATGCTTTGCATCTGCCCGTCGATCCAACCAAAGCAGAGAGCTTCTTCAAGTGCTTCTCCCGCTTTTATCGTTTTCGGTCCGCCCGCTTTGTCGAATAAAAGCCATACGCCGCCGCTTGTCAGATAATGATCGTTAAGCCACTTCCTGAATTCGTCCCTGTCGGAAAATCCAATTATATCTCCCATTACGCTGACCTCCTTTGGCGCACTTTATCCGTTAATGGTGCACAGTTTCAAACTGTCAGCTCACCGCGATGGCCGATACATAGAATATCGCGGCTCCGTCCTGAGACTTGGGGGCGATCTTTAAGGTGTGCTTGCCCTCGGTCAAGCCAGTCTTGATCTGCTCAAACTCAACATAATTGCCCCAGCCGTTGGGGAACGCTGCGTCAATTGTGGTCACGAGTTCGCCGTCAAGGTAAATATCCGCCTTACAAGCGTTTTGAGTGAGCTTTCCGTACAGAATACCTACGTTAGTGCCCTCAAACTCGAATTCAATAGCGGAATCATCGGTGAACTGTCCGTCGTTTGCTTTCACAAACCAAGGATTCATAAAGTTGCCGAAATTGGCTTCTCTTACCTCAAACGCCCCAAGGCTTGTTGGCTCGGTATCGTCCGACATCAGGAGCTTGGCGTTTACATAAGTATTGCCGATATCGGTAACGGAAGCCAGGTCGCTCTCCGCGCCCGAGATATTGTCGAGGTCGTCTATCACCGACTGAATGTAATTCGTGATAAGCTCGCTCAGGATAGCGTGACCGGGAACGTTCGGGTGGATATTGTCGTCAGAGATATCCGCCCACTTGATATAGCCCTTGTCAATGATGTCAAGGATAGCGTCCTTATAGGATATCATCGGAATATCGAACTTCTTTACGATCTCTCCGTGATAATTGATGAAGCTCGTGCCGTTCTCCTGCGTCATAGCAACGGTAATTATAGCGGGATTTGTTGAGTAATTCCAGAGCTTTCTGAGCAGACTCGCGTAGGTCTCCTTGTTGATCTCGGTGCGCTCGGTAGTATCGTTTACCGAGAAATCGATAAAGATAAGGTCGGGATCGTGCGACAGTACATCCTTGTCCGCGCGGTGAACGCCTATATAAGAGCCCGTAGCGCCGATACCCGCGTTTACGTAGGTTATGTTCGCGTCGGGAAATTTCTCCTCAAGCCAGTTATTCGTAAGCCGGGCGTAGCACAGATCGTTGCCCGCCGAGGTTCCCTGCGTGATAGAGCCGCCAAGGTATACCACCGTAACGTCCTCGCCTGCCTGCAATTTCTTGATAACATTTGACAGACGAACCCGATTGCCCGCGTTATAGCGCGAGTTCGCGATCATTGTGGGCGTTAGTTCTCCTCCAAGCGTATAAGCCACCTCCTCTATTTCGGGAGTACTTTCACTTTCGCCGTTGCTTGATTCGGGAGCGGAGCTTTCGCCGTTATCGGTGCTCGTGCTGCCCGTATCTGTACTCGTTTGCGAGCTTTGGTTGTCCGAGCTGTTGTTCGAACTCGAGCTTGAATTTCCGCCGCCCGTGCAGGCGGTCATTGATAAAATCAGCGCCGCGCCGAGCGCCATTACCGAGATTTTCTTCATAATGCGTGATCTCCTTTAGGTAAATTCGGGGTCAATAACCTAATAACCCCCGTTATTAGCTAACACATAATATTATGACATTTTTTTCATGGTTTGTCAAGGGGATATTTCATGAAAATGCCGTGTCAATTGTCCGCCCCCGACGATACTATTCCCTTGTCCGCGTCGATCGTTACGGCTGTGCCGCTCCTCAGTATAGCCGCGGCGTTCTCTGCGCCGACGATAACGGGGATATCCAGCGCCATTCCGACGATAGCCGCGTGCGAATCCGCGCCGCTCTCCTCGGTGATGATACCGGCCGCCGTTTTCAGAAGCGACAGCACCTTGTTGGAGGTCTTATGGATAACAAGTATCTGTCCCGCCTCAAAGCGCTCCAGAGCGTCCTCCTCAGTCTGCGCGACGCAGATGGGAGCGGTGACCGTGCCCTTTGTAACGCCAGTTCCCGTAACCAGAACATCGCCGACGATATGCACCTTCATAAGATTGGTGGTTCCCGAAACACCGAGCGGCACACCCGCCGTGATAACGGTAAGATCGCCGTTTTTCAGCAGTCCCGCCGCGACAGCTTTTTCTACCGCGTGATGAATAAGGTCATCGGTATTCGTCATCATTTCCTCCGCCATAAGCGGGATAACGCCCCATGACAGCGCCGTCTGCCGCCAAGCCACCTCGCTCGTCGTGCAAGAGATTATCGGACATTCGGGACGGTAACGAGAGATCATACGCGCGGTAGTACCCGTCTTTGTAACGGTGATTATTGCCGTCGCGCCCAAATCCATAGCCGCGCTGACCGTAGCGTGCGAGATAGCTGCCGAAACATTCACGCAGTCTCGCGTTTCCTGCTTGTAGAAGCGCTTTTTATAGTCGATAGCCTTTTCTGTGGTCTCCGCGATAAGCGCCATAGTCTTTACCGCCTCCACGGGGTGCTGTCCCGCAGCGGTCTCTCCCGACAGCATTATAGCGCTCGTGCCGTCGTAGATGGCGTTCGCAACGTCGGTGGTCTCAGCCCTTGTGGGACGAGGATTGTGTATCATACTTTCCAGCATCTGAGTAGCGGTGATGACCTGCTTGTTGGCATTATAGCCCTTTTTGATGAGCATTTTCTGAATCTGAGGTATCTCCTCGAAAGGTATCTCAACGCCCATGTCGCCGCGCGCGACCATAATGCCGTCCGAAACGCGAAGAATGTCGTCAATATTCTTCACGCCCTCACCGTTCTCGATCTTGGATATGATACGGATATCACCGCGGCCTTCTTCCTCAAGTATCTTGCGTATTGCAAGAACGTCGTCGGGACAGGTAACGAACGATGCCGCGATAAAGTCAAAGCTCTCCTGCGCCGCAAACCTGATATCGGAGATATCGACCTCCGAAAGATACGGCATAGACAGCTTCACACCGGGGATATTCACGCCCTTGTTGTTCGACAGTATGCCGCCGTTAAGTATCGAGCAGACAATATCCGCCGTGCCGTCGGCGTTGTGAACTATATCGGAGCAGCGCACGATAACGTTTCCGTCGTCAATAAGAATGCGCGTTCCCACCTCGATATCGTCGGGCAGGTTCTTGTAGGTGATCGAAACGCGAGTGGTGTCACCTTCAACCTCGGCAGTCGTGAGTACGAACGTATCCCCCGTTTTGATCTCAACCTTCTGGTCGTCCTTGAATTTTTTCAGCCGCACCTCGGGCCCCTTGGTGTCCAGCAGTGTCGCGACGGGCTTCCCAAGCTCCTTTGCAACACGCACCACCTGATCGTGAGTGACCTTGTGACTCTCGTGAGTGCCGTGCGAAAAGTTCTGCCGTGCCACGTTCATACCATTCTCGATAAGCAGCCGCAGAACCTCGTCGGACTGCGTAGCAGGACCGAGCGTGCATACAATCTTTGTTCTTCTCATAGATAGCTCCTTTCGGTTTATTATAAAGCCAATAATATATTCACGTTTTTATTATACCCTATAATTTCCTTTTTTTCAAGTACAAAATGCATTTTTTTCCGAACATATACAGAAACATGTGCTGTTAAAAAATTGGCAATCAAAAAACACACTTAGCAAAGCCCTGTCCTCGCCAAATGTGCATATTGCATGCAGAAAACAAGAATTTTTTTATTAAAATATGTTGAAAACTTTGAGATTTTGTGATATAATTATTGTGTATTAAACTGTTCGTGTAAAATTTTACGTAAAATATACAAGATGTAAATCGAGAGGGGCTGAGCTTATGGACTGCGCGTTGTGGCTGAACAGGCGGAAAGTTTATTCCGCAGACGAAATTTCGGGCAATCCCGATATCGCTTCTTTGCGCGGCTACTTCCTCGCGGGAAGTTTAGTCGGCTGGTTGAGAGAGCACGGCGGCGAGCTCTACGCGAAAAAGCTGGCTAAGCTCCGTCACGATGATCCGGAGCTGAACGAAAAGCTGTCGAAGATATTCGGCGGCTCCGCGGAGGGCAAGCATTTCGCCGAGGTTGCGCCCGGCAAGACAAGCAGTGAATCACTTTCGGGCGGTATGTCCGGCGCCTTAGGCAGTATCGTGCTCGGTTCCAATGGTTCGTACAGTTTTATGACAAGATCTTTCGGCAGCGGACGTCGTGCGTTGATATCGCTGCTTGGCGGTTCATTCCATTTTGGAAGCCACTTCTTCGGCAGCGGTATGCACGAGTGGGAATGGGAGTGGCTGTTTAATCTCTATAAAAGCGGGTCTTTCTCTTTCGGCAGCTTTACGAGCTTTCACGAATGGGAATGGCTATTCAAGATGTTCCGTTCGGGCAGCTTTACGGGCGGCTCGTTCGGTTTAGACAGCTTTTGGAGGTCCGGTTATCCGAGCAGCTTCGACAGCTTTTATATGCCTTTTACGGGCGATATCACCGTGCTCGACGAATATGACAGAATTATGCTCGAAACGCTGATGCGGTGTCCTCTTGACCGTTTCGGATACGGAATACACAATATCTGACAATTATTACAATAATTTACATCTATTCGGAGAATACATATGAAATATATCATTGCCTTTGTGCTTCTCGGACTTGTGACATACGCGGGAGTGTTTCTGCTGAGCTCGGGAATAAAGCAGAGCGTGGAAAATAAAAGATCGCCCATAATGATGACAAGCGTTCCGTGGCAGCAATATACCAAAGGAATGGCTGTGAGCGTGAAAATAGACCGGCAGCATGGCAAAATGAGATTTACAAACACGGTAAGACGGAAAGTTTTTGACATCGAATTCGGCGATCCGATAGTGCAGCACTATTATGTTATCCCCGCGGGAAAGGTCTTGTTACCGCCCGAGCAGTATTATATGCTGATATGCGTTACCGACGAGGAGGACATAAAGGCGCTTGACGCATTGTATTCCGAGACGCTAAATCCCATTGGCTCGGTAGAACCGCTTGAATGCAGGGGTGTACTTGCGGAGATGAATCCGCCTTTTGTTGAAGAGCTTATGATCTTCTTAATGGAAAACGCACAGCTTATCAAGGACGAGGAGCTTGTGGAGATTTTGGGTGACCCCTCACTCGTCATGCCTACCTATATAAACGGTTACAACCACATATGTCAATATGTTTTCTATGTTCAAAATAATACCGGCAGCGAGGGACCGCTGATAATAACAGGCGCGGCGCTGACGGTCATCGGAGCGGGTGTTATTGCCTTGCTCGCGATAAAAAAGCACCGCGAAAATTCGGGGTATTGAGTTGGTAATTATGTAAAACATACGCTTTTTCGGCGTGTTTTAAAATTATTTTAGGAGAAGATGTTATGAAATTTGTAAGGTTATTGATTGTTTTTGCCGTTCTGGCAATAATGGGTATCGCTCTGCTTATCGGGTCGATAAAAGACAAGGCAGAGCTCGCCAAGCCGCGCGGCGATCTGGAAACCATGACAGAGGACGATTTTTATAACGGGCGCTTTGTTGAGGGAACAATTTATGAGCTTTGGGATAATTTTGCCGATATGGAGGAGTACGACAGCACCTTCGGAATAAAGCACAACACGCGCGTTACCGCTCAATATTACGCACTGCCCATCCCCGCGCTTGACGAATACAAATTTGTCGCGCTTGCCCTGAGCGACAGTTCACAGCAGAGTATTGCGGAAAGAATGGTTAAGGAAATCGACGCCTTTTTTGAGGACGGTACAGTACCCGAGACCACTATACAGATCAAGGGAAAGGTCACGAAGCTCAGCGGCGACGGGCTTGAATATCTTCAGGAATACGCCGTGGGTATGGGTCTTGAACCGAGCGACGTCGTAGCGTTTACGATAAACGACGGCAATGACGGCAGCGGCTCCGGCGGCATGCTTGTTATCGCGATAGTGCTCACGGTCATTGGACTGGGCGGCGCGGCATTTGTGATCATTCGCAAAGTTATCAGCGGAAAATAACGTGAACGCCATACATATCGCAAGCTCTGCGCCCGCATTCGCAAAGGGCAGGACGGCGCTTGCCGCCGAGGATTTCGATCTGTATTGTACCGCGCTTTCGGCGCTGTGCTGGAGGAAATTCAACGGTAAAATTACAATGTGCTGCGACAGCCGCTATGCCGAATATTATGATAAAATCGGCATTACCGATATCTGGAATGATATTAAAATATGCGTTGCGGACGACTTGGAGGGCATTGACCCGTTGATGTTCTGGGCGGGCGGCAAGCTCTTGGCATTGCGCGAGGTCAAGGCTCCCGTGGTGATGATCGACACGGATTTCATTGTGTGGAAAACGCTCGAGTTTGGTGACGCGTTAATCGCCGCTCACCGCGAGGAGATATCGGACGGGATATATCCTCCGCTTAACTTTTTCCGCGCGGGAGACCATATTATTCCCGATCTCAGCGAGGAGGTCTTACCGCTCAACACGGCGTTTTTGTACGTTCCCGACAACGATTTCAAGGAATTTTACACCTGTCAGGCGATCTCGTTTATGAAGTCGGCGGCGAGGTGCGACGATCGTCTGAAATATATGGTGTTTGCGGAGCAGCGGCTTGCCGCAATGTGCGCGGACTACACGGGTACGCCGGTCAGAACGCTGCTCGATAAGGGCAGTCTGTTCTATCCGCAGAGCGATTTCACGCATTTATGGGGCGCTAAGCAGGCGATGCGCGACCACCCCGAGCTGCGCGGGGAGTTTCTATGGAAATGCAGAAAGCGGCTGCTCTCGGAGTTTCCCGAATACGCTTATATCGCAGAAATTATCGACATCCTAAACGGTGAATAATTATAGGGTTTTACGCTCAAAATAGTAATAATTTTCTGTTTTGGGAGGAATTTACCTATGATACACGTACAGGAGCTGCAAAAATACTACACCGTAGGAGCGAATACAATAAAGGCGCTGAACGGCGTTTCGCTGGATATCGACGACGGCGAATACGTTACGGTGGTGGGAACGTCGGGCTCGGGTAAGTCCACGCTGATGAACATTCTCGGCTGTCTCGATACGCCCACCTCAGGCAGCTATTTGCTCGACGGCGAGGACGTCGCGGCGTTGTCCGACAATACGCTCTCCGATATCCGCAGCGTAAAGATAGGGTTTATTTTTCAGAGCTTTAACTTGATACAGGGCTTGACGGCGCTGGAGAATGTAGAGCTGCCGCTGCTGTACAGGAAGGTTCCGAAAAAACAGCGCAGCGAGATCGCGATGAGAGCGCTCGACAGCGTAAGGCTGTCCGACAGGGCGCTGCACCGTCCGACGGAACTGTCGGGCGGTCAGCAGCAGCGTGTGGCTATCGCCAGGGCTATCGCCGCCGATCCCGCGATGATACTTGCCGACGAGCCCTGCGGAAACCTCGACAGCAGATCGGGCGCGGAGGTACTGGATATACTTTCGGAGCTGAGCCGCAAGGGAAAAACGATCGTGATGATAACTCACAACGAGGATACCGCGAGAAAGGCTCAACGGCTGGTGAGAATATCCGACGGAAAAATTATACAGTAAAGGGGCGGATAAAATGACCTTGCAGGAAATAATCGACGACAGCGGGCGGATAGTGTTCTTCGGCGGCGCGGGGGTGTCCACGGAAAGCGGCATCCCCGACTTCCGCAGTCAGGACGGCTTGTATAATCAGAAGTACAAGTACCCTCCCGAGACGATAATCAGCAGGAGCTTTTACGAGCGCAATTACGAGGAGTTTTTCCGATTTTACCGCGATAAGATGATTTTCGCCGACGCAAAGCCGAACGCCGCACATTTAAAGCTCGCCGAGCTTGAGCGCGCGGGAAAGCTTTCGGCGGTGATAACGCAGAATATTGACGGACTTCATCAGGCGGCGGGGAGCAAAAACGTTATCGAGCTGCACGGCAGTATTCACCGAAATTATTGCTTTGAATGTGCCGAGCCGTATATGCTCGATTACATAATAAATTATGACGGAACGCCATACTGCGATAAGTGCGGAGGACGGATAAAGCCCGACGTGGTACTGTACGAGGAGAGTCTCAACGGTGACGACATCAATCGCGCGGTGAATGAGATATTGAGTGCGGACACGCTGATAATCGGCGGCACTTCGCTGGTCGTGTACCCCGCGGCGGGGTTTGTGAATTATTTCACGGGCAGGCATTTGGTAGTCATCAACAAGTCGCCCACCAACGCGGATAAAAACGCGGAATTGGTTATCAGCGACAGTATAGGCAAGGTTTTTGCGGATATCGTTGTAAAGTAGGCGTACAAATATCGGCGCGTTTCTGCACACTATAATCAACAGCAAGACAGTAATAATGCAGCAAAGGCGCGTTCAAATAAGGTCAAGGCAATACAAACGCAGGGGCAAAAGTCGGAGGCAATATGGATTGGTCAAGTGAGCGCAGCGGACGACCCGAGCTTTTGCCATTAAGATAGGAGTAAAGATGGAAACAGTTCAGACAGTCACTTATCAGTGTCCGAATTGCAACGCGGCATTGGAATACGACAACGTACGGGGCGGGTTCAGGTGCTTTTATTGCGACAGCACGTTCTCGGATTACGAGATACGTAATATATTCAAGCACAACGAGGAGGAAGTAAATCTCGATACGGCGGTAGAACCCGAGCTTGACAAGTCGCAGGAGCAGACGGAGGAATTCACAGGTCAGAGCGCGCTATACAGCTGCCCGAATTGCGGCGCGGGAGTTATTTGCGACAGTCTTACGGCGTCTACGAGGTGTCACTTCTGCCATACGCCCGTAATTCTCTCGGGACGGTTATCGGGTGAGTTCAAGCCGAATATGATTATCCCGTTCTCTACGACAAGGGAGCGCGCGGAGGAGAAGTTCAGGGAGTACATAAAGGGCAAATTCCTGCTGCCGAGGGGATTCAAGTCCGAGGCGCAGATAAGCAATATCTCGGCGCTGTACGTTCCGTACTGGCTGAAGAGCGGTCTCGCGGACGTTCAGCTTACCGCGACGGGCAAGACGATACGTTCATGGCGTGCGGGTGACAGGCAGTATACCCATACAAAGGTGTATAATGTGGAACGTGACGCGGAATTGTCGTTTGTTCGCGTACCATGCGACGGCTCAAAGCGTATCGACGACGGTCTCATGGAAAGCATAGAGCCGTTCACCTATGGCGGTCTTAAACCGTTTTCCATGTCGTACCTGTCGGGCTGCGCCGCGGAGAAGTACGATGTTTCCAAGGAGGAGGCTGCCGTACGGATAGATCAGCGTGTACTTGCAGCCGCCGAGGCTGAAATACGCCGTATGGCTACGGTGTACACCTCGCTGGAATCGGTTCGCACAAGCTTTGTCTACCGTCAGCAGAAGTACGTTTACGCGCTGCTCCCCGTGTGGTTTCTCAACTACAATTACAGGGGCAAGGACTATGCGTTCGCAATGAACGGGCAGACGGAGAAGATGTTCGGTGAGCTGCCCGTAAGCAAGCTCAAGACGTTTTTCTTCGGCGCTGGGATATTCCTGCTCACATGGGTGATCGCGTCGTTTATAGGAGGGCTGTGCATTGCTTAAAATCAGATATTTTGCGGTGATCGTTTCGGTAATGCTGCTTATTCTGCCCGTGCTCGGCTCGACAGCCGTTGCGGGTTCGGAGGGCGGCTTTACGGCGGCGCTCTCCGATTTTGACGACTGCCTTACAGACGAACAGGAAAATAATCTCCGGCAGCTTATGCAGGAGACCGCGAACAAGGCGAGCTGCAATATCGGAATAGTAATAACCCGCGACCTAAACGGAATGTCCGACGTAAAGTATGCGGACAAATTCGGCGACGACGTTTTCGGCACAGGCAGCTCGTTTGTCGTGCTTATGCTGCTGAATACATATGATAACCCCGCGTATGACGAATATCAGGACCGCATTTCCACGAGCGGAATGGGTCGCAACAAGTACGACGGTCATATCGGGGCTATGTTAAACAAGATGTACGACGGCCTTGACAGCGGCGGATTTTATGCCGCGTGTAAGAACTTCTGCTCCGTTGCGGAACGTTACGGCAGCGGCTCGGGCGGTACCGCGAGCCTTATGGTGGACGAGGGCTTGATCACTACGGTATTCGGCGGCAGCGTGATCGGGCTTATCGCCGCAACAATAGTCACGATCATAGTGGTCAGCAGCGTTGTTAAGGGATACAAGAAGATAAAGCCGATAAGCGCGGCGAATTATATAGATCAGAGCCGAACACGCATTACACGTCAGGTCGATCAGTTCGTCCGCGAGTACACTACGAGCCATGTTGTCAGCAGTAGCAGCAGCGGTCACGGTGGAGGACGTCACGGCGGTGGCGGAGGAAGTCATCGCAGCGGCGGTCATGGCGGCGGTGGAGGTCGTCACAGATAATGAGGATAGTAATACAGCGGACGGAGTGTGCCAGCGTATCCGTTGACGGGAAAACAGTCGGCGAGATAGGAAAAGGCTTTCTGGTGCTGCTCGGAGTGGGCGCGGAGGATACCGAGGCGGACTGCGAGCGGCTGGCGAAAAAGCTTATAGGACTGCGTATCTTTGAGGACGAAAACGGCAAGACTAACCTTTCACTTAAAGACGTGAACGGCAGCCTGCTGATAATTTCGCAGTTCACTTTGTATGCGGACTGCCGAAAGGGAAACCGACCCAACTTCCTTGCGGCAAAGGAGCCCAAGGAGGCGGAGCGGCTGTACGAGTACTTCTGCGAGCTTTGCGGGCGTGAGATACCGACGGTCGAAAAGGGAATTTTCGGCGCGGAAATGCGTGTGGAGCTTGTCAACGACGGTCCGTTCACGATAATATTGGAGTAAAATATGGCTGTGTCAAATATTAAAGCAGAGCTGTCCGCGGATATAGAAAAGGTATGGGTGATCATCACATCGTTTGACATCGCATGGCGAAGCGATCTCAGCGGGATAGAGCGCCTTGATGAAAAGAATTTTGTGGAGAGCGACAAAAGCGGCTTTAGAACGCGGTTTACAATAACCGCGTTCAAGCCGTATTCTCTTTACGAGTTCGATATTGAAAACGATAACATATCGGGACATTGGACGGGGAGATTGTCTTTTGAAAACGGCATGACTGTCATTGATTTCACCGAGGAAGTCACCCCTAAAAATGCGATAATGAGACCGTTCGTCAAAGGATATCTGAAAAAACAGCAGACGGCATATCTGAGCGATCTGAGAAAGGCGCTTGAAAAATGATATATCTTGACAACGCGGCGAGCGCTCCCGTACACCCGAAAGCCCTAAGCGCCGCCATGCCGTTTATAACGGAGAATTTCGCAAACCCTTCCTCGGCTCATACTCTTGGGCGCGAGGCGAGGCTTGCCGTTATCGCGGCGCGGGAGCAATGCGCGGCGGCTATCGGAGCGCAGCCAGAGGAGATATACTTCACGAGCGGAGGTACGGAGAGCGATAATCTGGCTATTTTTTCCGCGCTCGGCTTCAATGATAAGCACAAAATTATAACTACGGAAATAGAACACCCCGCCATACTGAACGCCTGCAAGGAGCTTCAGCGGCGGGGACTTGAGGTTGTGCGTATATCGCCCGACAGCGAGGGGATAGTTCACGCGGAGGATATTGCGGCGGTGATCGACAATAATACTGCTCTTGTCTCCGTAATGGCGGCAAACAACGAAATCGGTACTATACAGCCCTTTGCGGAGATAGGCGAGCTTTGCCGTCGGACGGGCGTTCTGTTCCATACCGACGCGGTTCAGGCGGTCGGCAATATCCCTCTTGATATGCGCGTGCTTGACGTTGATATGCTGTCCGTTTCGGCGCATAAAATCGGCGGGATAAAGGGCGCGGGACTGCTGTACGCGCGCAAGGGAACGCCGATTTCGCCAATGATATTCGGCGGCGGTCAGGAAATGGGAATGCGCTCGGGTACGGAGAACGTTGCGGCTATTGCGGCTCTCGGCACTGCGATGACGGAGGTCGGCCGCAATATTCCCGAACATCGGCGCAGACTTTCACGACTGCGCGATATGCTGATCGAGAAGTTGGAGAAAATCCCCGATTCTCGATTGAACGGCAGCCACACCGATCGGCTTTGCTCAAATGTAAGTTTCTCGTTCGCGGATATCGACAGCGAAGCGCTTGTAATGACACTCGATCTTATGGGCGTGTGCGCCTCGACAGCCTCCGCCTGCTCCGCGGGGAAACATCACCGCTCGCATGTTCTCGCGGCGCTTGGTCTTGACGAGAACCGGATTGACGGAGCGCTCAGACTCACCCTATCGGATCAAAATACCGAAGAGGAGATAGTCACGGCGGCGGGTATTATCACCGAATGCGTTGCCCGTCAGCGGAGCGGTTAATCTCCCGTGGACTCGCGCAGGATAAGGCTGTGCGGAAGCATATATGTAGATTTATCGGGCTCATCGGTCTTCATATTGGCGATGAGCTTTTCGATTACCGTCTTTCCTTGCAGATAGCACGGCTGCTCGACCGTCGAGAGCCGAGGTATGAACATATGCGAGTAGGCGATATTATCAAAGCCAAAGAACAGCAGATCCTTTCCGACGGTTATGCCGTGCTGAACGGCGTAGGTCATAGCGCCGATAGAGATAGTATCGGAGATGGAAAATATCGCGTCGGGCTTGTTCGGCATGTTCATGAGAGCCTCACAGCCGCGCGTTCCCGTGTCCGCGTCGTAATCGCCGTAATACACAAGATCGGGATCGAACGGGATATTTGCCGCATTGAGCGCGCGCATATAGCCGTTCTCGCGATCGACAGATGACTGACTGCGAACCTCCGTGGTTATCAGCCCGATGCGCCGTCTTCCCTTACCGATAAGGTAGCTTGTGGCATCAAACCCGGCGCGTTCATTATCGATAGTCACACAGAGGATATCATTAATATCGAGCCTTTCCAGACAAATAGCGATGCAGTAACGCTTGGACAAATCGCTTATGGTCTTACTGTCAAGCTTTGGGGCGAGCAGCACAACGCCGTCTACCGCGCGTGAAAACAGCATACCGAGCAGGTGCATTTCATGATCGGGATCGTTGCGCGTGGTGGCTATGAGGATATCGTAGCCGTCAACGAACGCCGCGTCCTGCATACCGCGCAGAACATCGCTGTAAAAGCTCTGCTCCGTAGAGCCGATTATCGCAAGGATACGCTTTGTTTCGCTCTTGCGCAGATCGCGCCCTAGGAAATTCGGGCTGTATCCCAGCTCCTCTACCGCACGGTTGACCGCCTGAACAGCCTCCTCTGACACGTTATTCTTGTTGTTCAGTACGCGTGAAACGGTCGCCACGGACACGTTTGCTGCCTTGGCAACATCTTTAATAGTAATATTCACAGTGTTCGCCTCCTAAAATTGACGAAAACATTCTCGATCTGTCGTAAAAATATGGGCAGATCATTTTTGTTCTATATATATAATACTATAAAAGTTAAACGTTTTCAATAGGCAACTTGCACAAAGTAAAGGCTGTAATTTTGAAATTATGTCAATATTCGGGAATTTAAGCCGTTGGGAAGTTACTTATAAGTGCACTGTCAAATTCACAGAAAACACATATAATGTAACACGAAAGGAGCGATCATTATGTGCGGAATTGCAGGAGAGATCAATTTTAGAACAAAGATCAACAACGAAATAATACGTGAAATGAGTCGTGCGCTTACGCCGCGCGGACCCGATGCGGACGGACTTTTCGAACATGAGCACGTCTGTCTCGCGCACAGGCGGCTTATCGTCATTGATCCCGATAACGGCGCTCAGCCTATGACGTTCGGCGACTGCACGCTCGTCTACAACGGCGAGCTGTACAACACCGCAGAGATACGGGACGGGCTTGAAAAGCGCGGTTATCGCTTTCTCGGACACTCCGATACCGAGGTCGTACTGAAAGCATATGTCGAGTACGGCGAGAAATGTCTTGATATGTTCAACGGTATCTTCGCGTTTGCCGTCTGGAACAAGAGTGAGCAAACGCTGTTCCTCGCGCGTGACAGGATCGGCGTAAAGCCTCTTTTCTACGCGGAAACAGATAACGGACTTGTATTCGCGAGCGAGATCAAGGCGCTGCTTAAACACCCTGCGATCAAGCCCGTGCTCACCGAGGAGGGAGCGGCACATATAATGCTGGTAGGTCCGGCGAGGATAGTCGGCGACGGCGTATTCCGCGATATACGCGATCTGCCCGCGGCGTACTGCGCAGAATTCTCGCGCAAGGGATTGAATTTGAAACGATACTGGAGATTAACAGCCTCCCCGCACAACGAGAATTTCACTGAGACTGCAAACCATGTGCGGGAACTTATCTTTGACGCAGTCAGGCGGCAGCTCGTCAGCGATGTGCCATTATGTACTTTCCTATCGGGGGGACTTGACAGCTCGGTCATCTCGGCGATAGCGGCGACGGAGTTTTCCAAACGCGGAGAGCGTCTGCATACATTCTCCATAGATTACGCTCACAACCGCGAAAATTTCAGGGCAAGCGCGTTCCAGCCCGATGAGGACGCACCCTACGTTGAGGAAATGGCTAAGTTTATCGGCTCGGAACACACCAATGTCGTGCTGGACACTCCCGCACTTGCCGAGGCGCTGAACGACGCGGCATATGCGCGCGACCTCCCGGGAATGGCAGACGTGGACAGCTCGCTGTGGCTGTTCTGCCGCGAGATAAAGAACGCGGGTTTCCCTGTGGCGCTAAGCGGGGAATGCGCGGACGAGATATTCGGTGGTTATCCGTGGTATCACAGACCCGAGGTGCTGCACTACAACGGTTTCCCGTGGGCGACGAGTGTTCCCGAGCGCGGCGTGTTGATGAAAAAACCCATGTCAGGCAAGGAGGCGGAGGCATTCGTCCGAAAAGCCTATGACCGCTGTCTCGAGGATGTGGACTACCTTGACGGCGAAAACGCCGATGATACCCGTATGCGTGAGATGTTTGTGCTTAATCTCGAGTATTTTATGGCGACCTTGCTTGACCGCAAAGACCGCATGAGCATGGCGCACGGTTTGGAGGTGCGCGTGCCGTTCTGCGACTACCGTCTGGTGGAGTACGCGTACAATATTCCCGCGGCGTTCAAGAACTACCGCGGTCGTGAAAAGGGCTTGGTGCGATATGCTATGGAAGGCGTGCTCCCGGAGGATGTTCTCTGGCGCAAAAAGAGCCCATATCCCAAAACTCACAATCCCGATTATATGGCGCTGTTGAGCGGAAAACTGAAAGCGCTCCTTGATAGCGGAGACTGCCGACTTACAGAGATTGTAAACGCCGACGAGCTGCGACGTATGCTTGATACGGACGGCGCGAGCTTTACCAAGAACTGGTACGGACAGCTCATGACGGTTCCTCAGATATATGCGTATTTCCTGCAAACCGAGGCGTGGATGCGAAAGTACGACGTCATAATAAAATAACAAAAGCCACCGATTGGGCGCTGTCCGTACAGAAGCATTACGCCGTCGTGCGATAACCTGAAAGGTTGTCAACACGCGATACGATCTGCCAAAGGCGGCTCTTTACTAGGGTAGCGATATAGAAGTTTTCCAAAACGTTACAGACAAACGGCGTGGTATGCATAAAAAAGCGGCAGCACCAAATCGGCGCTGCCGCTTTTTTACGAAAGATATAGTTAATAATTCGACAGAGAGCCAAAGTTCGAAAAAGTACGGATATAGAGAAATAATGCGTCCCGAAACTCGGAACGCATAAGACTTTGAGGGATAGTTACTTTTTTAAAAAAATATCACAACAGCAGCCGCGCTTGCAGCCGGAATAGCATCGGGAGTGAGTGCAACCGCGATACCCCGGTAGACGGATTGTTGCTGGGAGTTTTATCCGTGGGAGACGTTGGCGTTGTATCGTATGCGGGGCTACTACTTTTCGGTTTCGTCTGCAACAGCATTAGCAAGTTTTTTGGGCGTTATCACATAAGGGGAGAGAAAAAGCTTGCAGCGATAATTGTACATGTCAAGGCTGAAATTAAAACGTAGAAATGGCGGCTGAAAGTAATGGAGAAATCGCCGCCAACCATTCTCAAAAATTGAGCCGCATAAAACAAAGAATAGATTTTAATTTTGGGGATGATCATGCAGAAATTATTTCTTGAAAAAGGACTTGACAATTAAACTGTGTTTCGGATATAATATAAATATATATTTTCCAAATTGCAATGTCTGCATGCGGAAGATATCAAACGTTGAACAGCAAGCAAAACACCGGCTTTAAGCATACAATTTATTTACTTGTTAAAAAGGGGGGAGGTAACTTGAACAATAAAAGAAAATCAAAACTCTTTTTAAATAATATCTACGCAATAAAGACTGTATGGAAAATCAGCAAAACTCGTGTTATACATACGGCAGTCGATTCGGTAATCGGTTACGTAGAGTGGATATTTATGAGTATTTTTTTTCTGCGTTATGTTATCGGCGCTATTGAAAATGAAGCTCCCATTGGAACGATACTGTTCTTTATCGGTATATGTTTCGTGGTGTTCTTACTGCTTGCAATGTATCAAAGTTATCTTAACGGTGTAATAAACCCATACACCGATAATAAGATATATCGCGTACTTTACCGCAAACTTTATGCAAAAGCAAGAAATGTAGAGCTTCGCTGCTTTGAAGACGCGGATTTCTATAATCGCTACACTATGGCGCTTGACGGATCGGCACAGAAGATGACAAGCTCGGTAAATTATTTTTTCTCGGTAATCTTCGGTGTGATCGCAGCGGCAGCGGCATTCTGGTCAATGTTCAGTATCGACCCATATTCGGTTTTGTTTGTGATCTCGCCTATAATCGGCAATTTTGTTTTCGGCGGTCTTATGAGTAAGATATGGGGCGGCAGATATGTTGACAATGTAAAAAACAACCGTATGGCAGAGTATGTCAACCGCGTAATGCACCTTGCCGATTACGCGAAAGAGATACGCTTTTCAAGTATCCACGAGCTTATGATGAAGCGTTACTCCGACGCGATAAAGGGAAATCAAGCGGTAGCGGATAAATACGCCGGGAAGGCCATTGTATATACGTGGGCGCAAAATGTAACGACCTTTGCTCTTGTTTTTGAGGGAATTATGATATACGCCGCATACCGCACAATAGTCTCACAGTCAATGGGACTTGCGGAGCTGGCTATTATGTTTACCGCCATGTCAACGTCATCGTGGATATTGATAGGTATGTTCAATGATATCAGCGAGGCCATGAAGAACGGAGAGTTTCTTGAATACTTCCGTACCTTTATGGAATACGAGGAGAAGATACCCGAAGATCACGACGGCATAACGCCCGAAAAAATACGCTCAATTGAGTTTAAAAACGTGTTCTTTGAATACAAGGAAAACGAGCCCGTTATCAACGATCTTAATTTTAAAATAGAGGACGGAAAGGTGTGTGCATTAGTAGGTCACAACGGCGCGGGAAAGTCAACTATTATCAAACTCCTATTCAGACTGTACGATCCCACGAGCGGAGAAATACTTGTCAACGGCATAAATATAAAGGAATATAACCTCAAAGCCTATCGAAAAGAATTTTCAGCGGCATTTCAGGACTACAAGGTCATGGCAATGTCGGTCAGGGATAATGTGCTTATGGGCGAAAAATTTGACAAACCCGAAGAAACCGCGGAGCGTGCGCTGAAATGTGCGGGAGTGTGGGAGAAAGTGCAAAGTCTTCCAAAAGGGCTTGACACTGTAATGACCAAAGAATTTGACAGCGAGGGTGCTGTACTTTCGGGCGGCGAGCAGCAGAAAATAGTTGTCGCGAGAGCGTTTGCGCAGAATGCCTCCGTTAAGGTTTTTGACGAACCGTCCTCCGCCCTTGACCCTATTGCAGAATATGACCTTTACAAGGGAATCATGGACGAGAGCAAGGGGCATATCACCTTGTTTATCTCTCACCGCCTGTCCTCCGTTAAGGATGCAGATGAAGTATTTATGCTTGAAAACGGCACGGTTATCGAACAAGGAACTCACAAACAGCTTATGGATATGAACGGCAAATATTGTGAGATGTTTACAAAACAGGCGCAGAATTATCTTGCCGATGAAAGCTACAAGGAGTGGGCGATAGTATGAAAAATTTCAAGAAAACCATCGCCGATAACCTCTTCCTCTTTAAACTTTGTTTTAAGGCATCTCCGGGATATATGATTCTGCATATTGTTGAGACGATCCGAAATGAGATCGTTGTATTTCTCGAATTTACATTCGGACTGAACTTTGTTCTGGAGTGCGCTGAATTCGGAAAACCGTTTAAAACGGCTGCAGCCTTCCTTTGCTGTCTTCTTGCATTTGTAGTTCTGGGTCTTTGGTTCAACGCCTTTGTTTTTCAGAAATTACAGCAGAAATCCCAACCGAAGATAAAGCAGGAAATTAAAGAAATGTTTTTCCGCAAAGCAAAGGAGATCGACCTTGAATGCTATGATGATCCGGAGTTTTACAATAATTATGTTCTGTCGGTCTCCGAGGTAGAAAATCAGATCGGACGAATTTTTACAGTACTGACAAACCTGTTTACGGGAGTAACCTCTATCATTCTTTCGGGTGCGTTCTTTATCGGCAGCGATCCCGTTTCATTTATCTTTATTGCAGTATCATTCGTTGCGTCGCTATGGTCAGGCAAGGCTCTTAACAAACTGAATTTCAAGATCAGGAACGATAAAAATCCCTATGAGCGCAAATTGGGATATGTAAACCGCGTATTTTATCTTAATGACTACGCAAAGGAAGTCCGTCTCAACACCGAGATTTCTAATGAACTTCTGAAGGACTTTGACGAAACCAACGACAAGGTGCTTGATATTGATAAAAAGAACGCGGGAAAGCGCTTTGGATTGCAGCTTATGAAAGACTATATCTGCAACAGCTTCCTTATTGACGTTGTATATATGATCTACCTTGTGTACTCCGCCGCTGTTCTTCACCACATTTCTTATAGTAATGTTGCGGTCATGAGGGGAACGGCTAACCGAATGAAAAACCGTATGCGGCAGTTTGCCGATGTATATCCGAAAATGCAGGAAATCGGTCTGTATGTCCAAAAAATGAAGGATTTCCTTGCCATTGAACCGAAAATTACCAGTACGGACAATAGACCGCTGCCCGAAAAACCCACTCTGATCGAGCTGCGCAATGTTTCCTTCGGCTACAACGAAATGGACGGATACATACTGAACAACATCAGTATAAAGATCGAACCGTACAGCAAGATCGCTATCGTAGGTTATAACGGCGCGGGCAAGACCACGCTGATAAAACTGATAATGCGGCTTTACGATCCCGACGAGGGAGAAATTCTCCTTGATGGCGTTAACATAAAGGAATATGATATTGAGGAGTACCGCCGTAAGATCGGAACCGTGTTCCAGGATTTCAAGATTTTCGCCGCTACTGTAAAGGAAAACGTATTGCTTGATTTTGCAGAAAACGGCAAGGACAGTGATGTCATTTCCGCAATGGAAAAAAGCGGATTTGACGAACGTCTTGCCGCTCTGTCCGATGGACTTGAAACCAATCTTACCACCGAGTTTGAGGATAACGGAGTTAACCTTTCGGGCGGGGAGGGTCAGAAGCTTGCGGTCGCGAGAGTTTTTTACAAGGACGCTAACCTTATCATACTCGACGAGCCGTCCTCGGCTCTTGACCCCATTGCGGAGTACCACCTGAACCGATCAATGCTTACCGCGGCGAATAACAAATCGGTGGTGTTCATTTCCCACAGACTTTCCACCACACGAATTGCCGACCGTATTTATATGCTGGAAAAAGTCAAAATAATCGAAGAGGGCAATCACGCGGAGCTGCTGGAGCTTGGCGGCAAATACTCGCAGATGTGGAGGTTGCAGGCAGGGCAATATTGTATATAAATATTATATATCTGCGTTATTATGACTGAAATTTTCAACCGAGCGGTACAATCTTTTAGTTGACCGGCAGGAAGCAAGGGGCAATCTTGTACAAAAAGGAGCATACTGCATATGAACGAAAATAAAATTGTATCTCTGCGAATGGAGCGTCAGCATCTTACTCACAAGGCTGACGAAAGCGAATACATATCGCTTTACCGCGACCTACAGCCGGGACAAAATGTATATTGGAACGGATTCGGAGCCCCGCCGTCCCTGACCTTCCGGGCGGATTTTGACGACATTGAATTCAATCGTTTGCGTCAGGCAAACCGTTCGTTATTAAAAGGACGATTTGTAGGCGGAAATCTGGGCTGGATAATGAAAGATGATTTTGAATTGTTTGCTTGTCTGTTTTGTAAAATGCTGGACAAGCCTACCGAAAAACAATTGGTAATAAAAAGAACTGATCGAGCGTGAGGGTCCTCTCACTATTCAACAGATAAAAGAAACTACGGGAATGTTGGTAAAAGAGATAACCCCCGCTTTACACCGTCTTCAGGAAGCGTTTTTAATTTATGAAGATCAGTATGACGGAGAATGGGATAGAGGCTGGTATATATTTCCCGAAATGTTCCCCGATGTAAGTATCAATAAATACACTAAAACAGAAGCGTTAAAAATTATACTTCAAAGGTTTTCCCATCGGCAGGTGTGCTTTAATGCGGAAATGGTGAAATCCTTTTATAAACTGCCCGGGAAAATTGTTAAAGAGGCTATCGGTTCGCTTGCTTCCGAAGGTATTATAGAGGAAACAGGAGACGGGTGGCTGCTGAAAAAGGACATTGAGTTTTTAAAAAAATATGAGCCTCAAATCCCCGAATCCGTTTACGCAATGCACCGCAATGATTTTTTGGTAAAATCCAATGAATATTGGCTTAAAGAAAAATTCAAGCAGCCCGAGCATGAAACATTGCAGTATTTATTGATTGACGGTGAATTCCACGGCGCGGTTGTTGGACACTTCCGTAACGGTCCGTATGATCTGGAAGATGTTATTCTTGATCTATCGTCAGAAGCGGCGGCAGCTCGCAAAACAGAGATTTTAGAAGCTGTGTGCGCAGTAAATTACGGAAAATCCGCAAATCGTTATCAAGGAGAAAAAATATAACGGGAAAATCCGTATTCGAGATACAGAAAGAACGTACACGATAACCGGCGGAAAAAGACGATGTGCTTATAGCAAAACGCAGTATTGCGACCTTTGCTGTTTTAGTACTAATGTTAGTCTTTGAAACACATTAATTCTATTTTAAATAAATGGTGTTTGACCATCTATAATAAGATAACCCTTTAGTGAAACTATCAGCTGCGAGAGCGCCGCGACAGATATTCCGGCTTATATTGCAGTTTCATTTATGCTTTATATTGAAAAACAGGCGCTGCTACTTGTAAACAAGGAATTGAGACATTCATCATTAGGTGAATATCTTGATTGTTTTATATGGAAAATGTCGACTTCTTCCTTGCTATATGTTATAATAAAAGAGCGGATAGAACTGTGTCCGCGATATTTTGAAAAAAGAGGTGCAGAACATGACAGCGATAAAAAAATATGTGGCTCTGTTTGCAGTCTGTTTGACACTTGCGGGCTGCGCTTTGGAGGGCGATACGGCTAAAAACAGCCAAGAGACGACTAACACAGATACCGTGACGAATAGCGAAAACACGTCGGATAATCCTGCCGAGTTCGTTACCTCCGGTAAATGTATGCCGGTTATCGACATAAGGACAAAAGAGAGCGGTCCGGACGCTATGGAATTTGTCACAATGCCCGTTGCAAGACACGTTGCAAAAAGGATAGCGTCGTGGACACCCAATTACAATATGCCGCCCGAACCCTATTACGTGAACTGCTCCGTATCGGTGACCGACGCTGATGATAAGCTTCTTATCGACTCGGCTGATGCAAATGTAAAGGTGAGGGGAAACTGGACTACTGCCTACAATAAAAAGCCTCTTAGGATAAAGTTTGAAACAAAACAGAGTATGCTCGGGCTAAATGACGGCAACGAATACAAGAACTGGCTGCTGCTTGCGGAATACAAGGACTTCTCCATGCTCCGGAACAGGACTGCTTTTCAGCTAGCTGGAGAAATACTCGGAAAAGACGGCTATTACGCCGCCGATTCACAGCTAGTTGAGGTTACGATAAACGGGGAATACTGGGGAGTATACCTTGTTACCGAACAGCAGCAGGTCAACAGCGGCAGAGTTGAGATAACCGATCCCGAAAAGGACTATACGGGTACTGATATCGGGTATTTCCTCGAATACGACGGGTATTATTACAATGAAGATCCGCTGCATAGCTTTAAGGTCAATTACCATAATGACGCGGAGCTCACACCCTACGACGGAAACGGCGGATCCGGCAGGACAGCTAAGCCCTCTGCCAATGGAAAGAACGACGTGGGCATTACGATAAAGAGCGATATCAATTCGAAGGAACAGCACGATCATATCGAGCATTTTGTCAATAACGTCTATGACATAATGTACGAGGCAGCTTACAACGATAAGGCCTTCGTTATGTCCGATGATCTTTTAACGCTCATTGAGACAACCGACCTTACTCCGCAGGAAGCGGTAGAAAAAGTCGTTGATCTGCGCTCGCTCGTGGATTCGTATATTTTGGCTGAGCTTACTTGTGACGCGGATATCTACTGGTCGAGCTTTTTCATGGATGTTGATTTCGGCAAGGATGGCAGCGGAAAGCTGCGTTTTGAAGCCCCGTGGGACTTTGATTCGAGTTTCGGCAACAAAGACCGCTGCGCCGACGGAAAGGGTTTCTACGCGGGAAATATCGTATTCGACGTCGACGGTAGGTTTGAGGAAATGTGCAACCCGTGGCTCATGGTACTGGTGAACGAGGACTGGTATCAGGATATCATAAAGGAGCGCTGGACGGAGATATACGACAGCGGCACATTTGAACGCGCGTATGAGATGATAGTCTCCGAAGCGGAGAAGTTTGAGCCCGCGTTCACCAGAAACTATGACAAGTGGAACAATATACGCCAAAATGACGCGAGAAACGAGCTTTGCGCGGGTGCGGCAGCTTGCACTAACGAAAAGCAGGCGGCGGACTACCTGAAAGGCTGGCTCGAATCGAGAGTTAGCTTCCTTGATTCCGAATGGCATAAATAATCCTGCGTCTGATCATCTGTATAAAACAGAAAAAAGATTTATGTATTTTCCGTTTAACTTTTCGGTAAATATGCGAAATAATGATAGCTAATTCATAGTATGCGTAAAGATCACAACGAGGACAGACTATGTGAAAAATATAAATGTCAAAGCTGGTGCAAGAATAATCATTATTTCAGCGAATTGAATGCGGCAGGAATTCATGCTTGTTCAAGAATGCATACAAGCTCTTTGCCATTTACGGACTATGCGGCACTCCCCAAAATTTTGTGTAAAAGCACATCCGGTCCAACGACAGGGGGCTTTCAAAGCAATCGGAGTTTGGGATATCCTCTTAATTGAATGATTCTCGCAAGCAGAGACGGTATGCGCGGCGAAGGCGTGAATATCGTCTCTGCTCGCGGGAAAATATTAAGAGAGGAAGTCCGATTACGCGGATTCTCTGTCCGCGAACATTATCGAAAGCTGGTTAGATACCAGACCGAGATTTTCGGTTTGCGACGTTCTCATCGAGCCGATACGCAATCTGCGGAAATGCCGCCGAGCGGAGGAAACGTAAATAATAACGCGGCTCGTCCATGATATGGAGTTAGAGGAAATTATCATACGACGAAAAGCCTCGTAGCTTTCGGTATAGCAGCAAAAGCGCCTCTGTATCGCACGCGCGCTTACCGCTGATCCGAAAATAATTGTCTTTGACGAAGCGGTAAGCGGTCTTGATATGGCAGGCAGAAAAAATATTCTCGATTTGCTGAAGTGTATTCACAACGCAACGGGAAAAACGTTTCTGCTGATAACTCATGACATTGACGCGGCGATCTACACTTCCTCGAGAATAGCGGTAATGCGTGACGGTAAAATTTTTGAAGACATGCGGTGCAACGGCGATTTCAGAGTTTTTGAAAATGACTACTCAAACCTAAAAGAAGATAATTTACATTATTATATACATTACGATATAAAAAATCGGCGCTGCTTTGAAGCAACGCCGAAAAACTATTTGTACTCTTTGCGGTATGTTTGTTTTTCAAAATCCCAGTATTCCATGTACGGCTTTGTAAGCTCGTAGCTCCACGAATAGATCAATGTTGGCATGATCTCAAGCAAACGTTCGCTTTCGATATGTGAATATGATTTATATGCCAATAAAAAGTGCTTTTTTATAGCAGCGGCAAACTCTGAATTGCAATTATCAAGAGGCTTGCCGATTTCACGGCATCTACCCTCAATTGAGAAATTCTTCACAGAAAGAGCCACATTATCGTTTTGCATGATTTGCCTGAACTTAAGATATTTCTCATCTGTTTGACAATAAAACTTTTCTCCGACTATAACCACGCTCATTGGACGCGAGGTCACATAACTTTCAGCACAGGTCGACAGAACCATAATTCCGTGAGTTCCGATTTTCTTCCACAGTTTGGATAAATTGTCCTCGAAATTGTTCATCTTCTAGAATTCATCCTTTCAGACCAATGTAAACACGAATATCCGCTCTGTTAGGATCTGCGCTCCGATATTCCTCAAAATCGCACACGAACGAACGATCTAAATCCATTGTCCATATTTCTTGCCACAGACGTTGAATTTCTTTAAGCTGTGCCATCGTATCCATATCGCCAACGATTTCAAATTCCGCGTACCTTCCTGCCGGAACTTTCCGCACTTCAAACGGACCTTTTGTGCTTTCCGACGTAACTTCGCAAGCACTCATAAAAGTGTAATCGTCATTTTCGTCGGACGAATAATCTGTATAAATACCCAATGTGTACAGATTCACTTTGTCGTATATATCCCTGTATGCTTCGTTGAAAAAATGTTGCCAAGTCCTGCCGATAACTGCGCCCATTTCATTTGAGAAATTGTTTGTGCGTGCTGTAATTCCTACAACGGTTTTCTCAGCCAATTCCACTATTTTGTAATCCATAATAACCTCCAAATCTTGTTGATAAGGCTATTATAGCACAGCAAATATGACATCTGTATGTCATATTTTGTAGGTATTCAGAATATTTTTTACGAGTTCTATAAATTCCTTTCGCAATTCGGGAGGTGAAACAATTTCAGCTTTGTCACCATAACTAAGAATGATTCCGAAAAAGTTCTGCTTGTCCGACCATGTGTGAGTTAATTCGCTGCTGCCATCCGTGTTAAATCGCGGAATATTCATACCGTACTCGTCAATGATTCGCCATTTCATTGAAGCGTCAAATCTTACTGTTGCTGTGATTTTCCCGTTAAGGTGCCATAAACGTTCAAATTTGTATGGCGGAGCATACCGCTGTTCACACTTTACGCCCGTATCCTTTAACTCGAAAAGACGTGTTAATTTAAATAAGCGATAATCCTGGCGAGCTGTGCAATATCCCCATACATACCAGTTTGACCATTGAAAAATCAAATGATACGGTTCGACAATGCGAGTGCTTTCACCGTTAGGCGCATAATATTTGAATGATATTGTATTGTTATTTTTGATGGCACTTTTTATCAGCTCGATTTTTCCTGAAACAGCCGATTTATCCCATGCAGCAAGGTCTATAATGATATGATTTTCCGAATCCGATGTTTTGGCATTCTCAGTGGAAAGCTTGTCCATAAGCTGTCGATAGTGCGGATTGTCGCTCACACTGTCAAGACTTTTCAGACCTGTGAAAATTGCCATTATATCCTCGTTCGACAGCAGCACACGATCAATTTTATATCCCTCCATAATTGATATGCCGCCGCCTTTGCCCTGCGTTGTTACAATAGGTATTCCCGCCTTGCAGATGTCATCAATATCCCGAATGATAGTTCTGCGCGACACCTCGAATTTATCCGAGAGTTCCGCAGCAGTCACTTTATCTTTTTGTAAAAGTATTGATAAAATTCCAATAAGTCTGTCGATTTTCATTATTTCATGCCCCCTATTTTTATTATATCATATTATTTTTTGGATATCAACCTTATGTTTGGAGTTATTACCTTCAATTTGAGTTTGCTCCAAAACATTGACTTCACAGAGTTATGAGCTGGCATAACTCTGTCGGTTCATCTCTGTCTAGGGGAGCAACCTACCGTTAGCACTATATTTTTATCGGTTAAAATGCCCATTAAACTACAGCACCACATCGATCCCGCCGTTCTCGTCGTTGAACGCCTTTACTTGATTAAGCAACATTCGTAGGTTGGCGTCAGATACATAACCGTGCAGTACTGTTTTCCATATCTGTGGTGACTGTTGCAGGTGCATTCAACGTATTCCTTACCCTGTCAAGTTCCCCTTTTCGCTATCAAGATCGCGCCGCAGTCGCTACATCTTATCAGCCCCGAGTAGCGGTGAATTATCCGCCTGCGCCCTGCCCAAACGTTTGATTTTGGACGTTGTTCAAGCAGAAATTGCGCTTGCTCCTATGTTTGTTTATCTATTATCGGCGGCAGAAAATCCTCATGACGGTAGCGTTCCTAATCGGGCATTTCCCTTTGATATTGTATAATAAAACTTGACACAATTATAACAAAGAAGTAAAATGAAAAGAAAAGGAGGGTGTCAAGATGAGACAAAACTGCCATGATAACGCCCTATGCGAAAGCATGTGGGCACGCATGAAGGAAGAGTTGTTCTATTTACGCGACCACAAGCCTGAAAATTACACGATAGACGAGCTGAATAACCTTATTTGGCGCTACTTTATGAGCTATTGAAATAATCGGCGAATTTGTTCGGTAATTGGCGGTGTACCGCCGGCAGTGAAACGACGGAATTATTACGCAGCACTAAACGCAGTTGCATAACCATTCCGGTCATGCAACCGGCTGAGCCAAAAAACGAGTTTTTTGTGAAAATTGTGTCAAGAAATATTTACAAAATCATGTCTTGTTTTTGAGTTGTTGATTGGTGAGGGGAAAATTCACTCGGAATCCACGGTTTCCTTATATTCCGACAAGATTTGAAGAAGTAATGGCGGAAGTATTATCGTGCGTATCAACACTTTGGTTTTTGGTTCGGATATTATTTGCTCTCCGTTGAACACATTGACTTGTCGCTCTATTCGGAGTTCGCCCGTCGTGAAGTTGAGGTCGCTCCATTTTAGGGCGAGTATCTCTCCGCGGCGCATTCCCGTAACAAGTTCCAGCAAGAAGAGTTCGTAGCAGCCTTCCTCTTTTGCTCGATTGAGGAAGCGTATAACTTCGTTCTGTGTAAGCACTTTCATCTCGCGGGATTTCTTAGGTGATAATATACAGCTTCAAATGATCGAGCGCCCGCTGATAGCCGTGTACTAATTGAAATCTATAAAAAAAGGGCATTTTGTGGTTATGAAAACTGGGTGTTATCCTATGAAAACACAGCTGAAGTTGTTCTTTAATTGGGGTATTGCTTTTGAGGACGCATATTCGATTGAGAAAAAATCCAAACGCAAAGTGCAGTACGCCGACAGCCGAGAGGTCGAGTCGGCTGTGCTGGAGAGGTTTCCTCCGAAACCCATACCTGTTGAGTTCATGGACAAGCTTGATAATCCGATGGCTGCCATCTCGAATAAGAAACGGTCGCCAAGAATTAAAAAAGATAATTAACGACACTAATCCAATTTAAGCACAATCGAGGAGGAGAAGGTTTTATTCGTGTGTCGAAATTCCACACCGCCGTGATATTTTTCGGCGATGTCCGTAAGGCTTGAAAGCCCCAAGCCATTGTGTTCGGGCTTTGTGGAAAGATAAGCGCCGTCTTTTTGCCGAACATTGCCGTTAAAGTTGTTGTCTACGGTAACAGCGAGCATATTTCCCTGTTGTAAAATGTTGAGTTTGATGTCGCGTTCGGATACGGGAAGCTCGGACGAAGCGTCGATGGCGTTTTCAAGCAGATTTCCAAGCAGAACGGAAATATCAATGTTTTCTATAGTCAGCTTGTTGGGGGGCAGAGCGTCGGGAAACTGAATATGCACGGAAAACCGTATCCCACGGTCCAAAGCCAACTCGGCGTAGTGGCTGACGATCATATTTATAACGGGATTTTCGCTGTAGCTCGTGATCTTTGGATTTTGACAGTTCCCCAAATATTGGTTAAGATATTCCACCGCTTTTTGCGTATCGCCGTTTTCAAGAAAGCAGCGCAATGTTGTCATGTGATGACGCATATCGTGACGCTGACGGCGCACTCCCTCAATATTTGCACAGATACGGCGGTATTGCTCGTCGCGGATATTCATCTGATATTGATTTTGCATCAGCTTTTCGCTCGCCGCCTGCCTGTCGCGGATAAGGCGGCACATTCTGAACATAACGGTATATAGAACGAAAAGCATGGCAAGTATGCCGAAATAAAGCAAACTCTCTGTTGGATTTGAATACAGACCCTCGGTTTCCAGAAAAGTAAATATTGCAAATAAAATAACGAACAGTATAAGCATCGGAATACTTAAAAATCCCAATTCTTTCTTATCCATATTCCGTTCTATCGGCAGATAAAATCTCCGAAAAAACAAATACAGCAACGGTATAGTGATACATTCCGAAGCGGCACTGAATACGACAATGCTGCAGTTGGCGAATATAAGCTGCCCCTCCTTCGTGGGAAACATTCCCAAAAAGAAATTGGCAAACGTTATAGTGAACAGTGCTCCGCATAAAACAAACAGAAAAACAAACACCTTTTTCTGCCATATCGTCTTTATTGTGTAAACGCACCACGCGAAACAAAGGACGACGGCGGTAATGTAAACAACATTGCTTAAGAAGTTCAAAGTTTCTCTGTCGGTAATCCGTTCGGAAAAAGACGCCATAACAAGCGCATCCGCCGTGGATGCAGCGGCAACGAAAAGAAGGGTGAGCAAAGCGGTTTTCTTTACGGAAAACCTGCTGTATCTTTTCAGCGGATAAAAGCACAAAAAAGCAAACGGCAGTATCGTAATAAGATCATCCGTAAATATCCAAAAAAAATTTAACATATGCCTTCACCTCTCGCCAATCTGAATAGAAAGCTCTGATATTGCTTTTGCAACTCCGCTCTTTTTTTACGGGACAGCGGTATGTCTTTTCCGCCGCACAGAATAATACGCTCAAAATTAAATTTTTCTATTGCCGCCATGTTGATGACATAGCTCTGTTGCGGTTTCATAAAAAATCTGTCGTCAAGCCGCTCATAAAGTGAAGCGAGCGACGACAGCGTTTTAAACGTACCGTTTTCCGTGTGTATCGCGCAGTATTTGTCCATGACCTCTATATACAGGATATTTTTTATGGGTATGGAAACCGTCACCTTGCCCGTCTTTATTTCAAGCACGCTGCCGTTCTTATCGACCCCCTTGGGGATACATCGCTTTATTGCCTCGGAGATCGATTCGATATTTGTCGGCTTAACCAGATAATGCGCCGCGTTGAGGTTGAATGCTTCGATTGCATGGTCGGTGCTGGTGGTTATAAAAATCACATGACACAGGCTATCGGATGCGAGGCGGCGCACTGCATCCATTCCGTTTATGCCGTCCAAATATATATCCATAAAAATAATGCTGCACTCACGGTCGGCGTTGGATGCTAGGAACTCCTCGCCCGAGCGGAACAACCTAATCCGTGCCGCAATATTCATTTCAAAACAAGCCGTATGTACCTGCTCCGTTATTTTCGCAAGCTCGGTTTCGTTGTCGTCACACACGGCAATATTAATCTCCAAAAGTATCCCCCGCTTTTTTATATCTTCTTTAATACTTATTTTAACATTTTTGCATGTAAATGTCAACTTTGTCTTTGCAATGTTATGGGAATTATTTCGTAAAATACGGGTTTTTGGCGTAAAATGCAGGTGAAAAATCTGAAAAAATATGTTATAATTCAAAGTAAACATGGCGTTTTGCGAAGGAAATAATTATGACAAGCTGTGAAAACAAACGACCGTGTCCTGCGATACTTTTTTGCGGACGGCGACAGCGATAAGTTCAGGAAAACACTTGCGGATTGCGCTGAAAACGGATATGACGGTTTGTTTTTATCGCACGGTGGCGAGGATTATTCTTATGAATTTATTACAGATGTTTCCAAGAAATATAAGGATCTGAAGATAGTGACCTTTGATGCCGTGTTTAAAGACAAAGACGGAGAACTTCAAAAAATAAACGGCGTAACTCAAAGTTTTCAGGACGACGATAATGTATGATGTTATGAAAAAAACTCTCTCTATGCGTGCGAGTGTTACAGAGCATTTAAAGATTCGGGGAAGAATATACCGCTTGTTTCGGTAGACTTGTGTGGCACGGATATGGAATATATATCCGAAGAAAATTCTATGTGAAAAGCATGCGCGTATATCGATTTTGGCGTTAACAGTGAACAGGGTATGCGCAATCTGGCGCTGGAGTTGAATAACGAGTATGACAGAATAACCGGCGCATCGGGAAACGCCAGCGATTTTATTGAAATTACCGCGTCTCTCGCATTGCGTGATGATGCGGTGATGAACGGCATCTCCGCAGATAACTCGAAAGAATATCTTGTTACAAACGATTGGCTTGTCGATTGTATCGGATATTAGTTTATACATTGTTAATTAAATTTATTTGGAGGTAAAACATATGAATATCATTAAAAAGACAGAGGGCAAGACGCTGAACATAGCGTTGGAGGGCAGACTAGACACGACGACGGCGCCGCAACTCGAAGCTGAATTGAAGCAGAGCATAGCGGACAGCACGGAGCTCAACCTTGACTTCGCGAAGCTGGAGTACATATCGTCTGCGGGTCTGCGCGTACTGTTGGCGGCGCAGAAGGTGATGAACAAGCAGGGAAAAATGGTTATCCGCAACGTAAACGACGTGATTTCCGAGGTGTTCGAGGTGACGGGCTTTGCGGATATTCTGACGATCGAGTGAGGAAAAGGGAAAAATGGACAAACAGCTTTTTCGCAAGGCGAGCATTGACAGGGTCTCATCGCCCGAGCAGCTCAACGATTATGTCCGCGTATCAAACCCGGGCGTTTGGATGA
>CAJUMS010000025.1 GCA_910587465.1 uncultured Oscillospiraceae bacterium | reverse complement strand
TTTTTCGAGCGACTCATATTTCGATACTATTTCCTGCAGCGACGACAGCTTTATCCCGTATTCTTTGGCTATCTGCTCATATGTCATTCTCCGCTCTTGTACTTTAACGTCGCTTCCAATCGCTGCATATATGTTAATTTCATAAAATTTACCCCCATAGTTCAGACTTTTTTTCAACTGTCTGTTCTATGGGGATTATATCAGTTCAAATTCCGATAGGTGTCCAAGCGGGAAAACTCAAATATCTGCGGCATTACCGAAAACTCAACGCCGTTATCGTTTTTCTTCACCGCACCTGTCAGCTCCGCGCTTAAAAGCAAGAAGCCAACGGTGATGTTCATATGCGTTTCACTCATGGCGCATCTCGCCTTTAAATACTTCGAGGTGATCCGCGACCCCATTTAAATAGCCCTTTAATTTAAGCGCACTTGTTACACCACCGAGCTTCATATAAAAGCCGGTGCCAAAGCTTCTTCCCGGTTCTGCTATAGCAATGTTGTGTTTACTGCAAATGGGAATGATATGCACCGTTCCACTTCCCCGGGGAGCGGTAGAAGCCGCTTCGGCGTTTACAAGAATGTGTCCTCCCACTAATGAAGGGCTGCAGTCTGCGGTACTAACGGGATAATTCCACTTCCTTTCGGCTTCATTGTAATATGGAAAAATAACATCTTTAAGAAGTGTTTCCGAACGTCCGCTTTTAGCATAAAATTTGCCGTCAGATGAACAAGCGTTTGGTCTTACCTCACCGTTGCACTTTTCGCTCCATAGCTCTATCCACCATTTGCTGTCTATCAAAGGATCCTCACCGCTGCCGATTACATTCGCAAAGCTTTTAACAGCGGCAAATGGGCTGCTCGGGTAGAGTGTGACAACAGTACATCCCGTTGATCGTATCGGAACAATCACATATTCGTCCGAGTATTCCGCTTTAGGATTCCAAAATCCGTCAAAGCACGCACCGCCCTCATCGTCGAGCTTGTACACGACCCTGCAATTTTTTTCCTGCTCCTCGGTCAGCACAAGATTTGCGCATTCCTCCGACGTGGGGTAATTATCCAAAAAATAAGCCATAAACGCCTCCTATTTGATGGCTCCAAGTGCTCTTAGCGCGCGTTCCTCAACCTCCGTCAACGGCTCGGCTTTGGTGCTGTTAAACGCCGTCAACATATCCGAGCCTGACATTTCGATATGAATTTGACCGTTCAGAATATCTCCTTTTTTTAGACCGAGCTTATCCATATCGATGTTGTAAGTATAATCTGTGCCGTTTGCGGAGGATTCTATCGAGCTTTGATTGTTGATGAGAACTCCCGTATCGGAGGTCATATTGAAATATTTCAGCGCTCCCAGCCCGCGCGAACCGGAATTTACTTTAATCCCCGAAGTATCGCAGCTTATTTTGTAATCCGAGATATAAACGGGAGCGCCGCCGACTGTCATATTGTTAAGGCTCAGCTTCATTACAGGAACGCGGCTTGCTGTCATATCCTCTAAATTCACCGACGCACACGGTCCCACAAGTATCTCCTTGTCCGGCGCGTGATTTGTCGCCAGATCGCCCGTAATATCAATTGTTTTGGTCGCGGGAATGTCATAGGCTATACCGTTTCCCGCCGCGTCGTTCGGGAAAACTACCGAAACATCGTAATTCGTATTGGAATTAAAAGCTTTATTTTTTACGCTATCCTGATCAGAGCCGCTCTGAAAAAACTTAACCCCGCATAACGCGGTCTCCGCGACAGAAACACGCACGCCAGTTTTTTCATCGACATATGCGCTGCTGAATGCCTTGGACAATCCCTGACACACCTTTCCGATAAGCACGCCGCCCGAGAGCAATGTTGAAATGATCCCCATACCGCTTTCCCCCTTACATTGAAGTTATTCTGCAAATCTCGCGCATAACAGCATTTATTTCATTCAGCCCGTTTTCCGCTTGAAATTTATCCGCCTTGTCCTTTATAAGCCGAGCGGTTTTAACATCAATATTGAACTGTATGATCCCGCTGAGAATATCGTTTTCGTTAAATCCAAGCGCGTCGAACGGTATTTTGTAGCTTGTTTCGGTAAGCTCGCCCTTTATGACCTGTATCGGGTCGCGAAGCGTTGATCTTACGCCGCTTTCCGATTTGAATTCTGCGGACGCTAAGTCACCCAGCGATGCTGTCGCAAAAGAGATTTTTAAATCCATGAGTGTTGCCGTTATGTGCGTATTGGGCATTTCAAGCGTTTTTCCGTTCAGCTCAAGATTCTTGAACGCAACGATCACCCTGTCGTTCTCAATATCCGCGCCGTCGCTTAAGTCAATTTTCTGCACATAGATCGGAAGATCGGGAGAAAGCGACTCCCATTCGCCAAGATCCAGATCAGCATTTCCCATAGGCGGGATAAAAGTCTGAAAGCCGTTCGTTTTTCCGTAACCGTTGGGGTATGTAACGCAGGCGTACATATCCACATCGGTGTTGAACGCGTGCAGCATCGTTTTGCCGTCCTTTGCGACCTCGGTAAAGCGAACGCCGTTTATTTCGGTTTTTGCCGCTTTCAGCATAATTTCCGAACCGTCCGCGCAGTTTACCGATTTAACGATTCCCGATTCCGAGATCATCTGACATACCTTTCCGAGAATACTGCCGCCAGTAAGCAGTGTACTGATGATACCCATAAAATCATTCCTTTCATTGTAAGCTGTTCTTTATTCTTTGGTTTATGCCATTTATAAAATTCGCTAACTCCTCCTGTACTTCTTCGAGCTTTTGCGGAATAATTGCCGCATTCGTTTCCTTTACGTTGTTTTGCGCGGCGAAGTCCCCCGCGTAAAAGTTATTTGCGATAAGTACGCCCTCGCTGTCAAGTCTCAGATTATATACATCATCGTAATAATTTACAAGGTACAACGATTCTATGCTTTCCTTACCGTCCTCCGTAATAAGGATGGTTCCCGCCGTTAGATCCTTGGCTTTTACCATACCCTCTGTGGTCAACATTGGGTGGTCGCGAGACACCTGTATGCGGTTAATGCTTGCAGTTTTTATGTGGACAAGCTTTTCCTCTTTTCCGGTAACGATCTCACTTACCGTGCGGACGCTTCCATCCCTTGTCATTACCTTGTCTCCCACTTTGATCTGTTCGATAGGCAGAGATTTACCGTTTTCCATTCTTATAAGCACGTCTTTCGCAAAGCAGCCCCAAAGGATGTTTATATACGGGATTTTCTTGTAGGACGGATCCTTGTGTTCCTCGCCATTGCTTTGAATAACAATGGGAACGGATACACCGAGCGTTGTGTTTATAAACATTTTGCAGTAGAAATTCATATTGTTAGCGCAATTGAGTTTTTTCTTGCTTAAAACGTCATGCCAATTATCGGGGAATTCCCAGCTCAAAACTGAGCCGGTAACGTTCCATTTTATATCGTCCTTATATTTCAAATCGAAGTTCGCGCAACCGTTGCGCACGTTTTCTATTTGAAGAATTAAACCTTTTTCTCCGTCCATAATAATGGGATTTTCGGGGTCGGGAGCATATATTCCGTTAAACTCCACACTCCCCGAAAACGGCATATATACGTCTATGCAGTCGTCGCCTACTTTAACATTTTTATATTCATAATCCGAACCGCTTCCGCTTCTATTATAATATACGACGGTGTATTTCGAACCTATATGCTTAATGGGCATGGGCGCGTTTACAATAAGATTTTTGACTATGGTTTGACTTTCCATGGTTTTCTGCGAATCAATCACGCTATCAAGCGTTTTGGCGATGTTATTTCCGTTTTCGTCCTTTTCGATAACAATAAAAGACGACCTTGCAATAAATCGTTTTGATGCTCCCTTCACAAGCGTGGAGGACGGAGTTTTGCTTTCAGCGAACAGTGTATCCGAATTGTTTATTGAAACGGCGAAGCCGTCAACGCTTTTTCCCGTACTGTTATCGGTTATGTCGCCGATTATAGCAAGCGACGATTTAGCGGTTTCCATTTCCATTCCCGAAGCGGTGGAAAGTGTTGTGTCGGGAGAGTAATTCAACGTGCGTATTTTGCAGGAATCCTCCGTGCCAAAAATATATTCGCCGCTCTCGTTAGGGGCGCGCAGTGGTGCGACTTTGACCCTTTCACGCGTGTTCAGGATCGCCTTGTAAAGCTCGGGATATTTTCGTCTGATAATATCCTCTCCGCCAAGCCTTTCAAGCGTTTGCTCGAGATTTCTCTCATGTGGTGTTGTGCGTAGTGTTCTTTTGGTCATTTTATCAGTTCCTTAATTTTATGTCCAATTCCAGCGAAAATCTCTTGTCAATGTCTTTTGCCGTTCTTCCATAGGAATAGACCTTACCGCTTAATGAAAATGTGCCGAGGTGAATGCCCGAAAGCCCGTGTTCTCCCGAAGGAAACGGAATAAGTATCGGAGCGCCACTGTCGCCCGCCGCCGCGGAATATGTACAAACGGTTATATTTTTTAAATTCATAAAATTAAATAACGGATACACAATCTGCCCGCTTTGTGCTCCTCCATTATTCGGCGAATACATCTCCACTGCCGCGCCGCATATAAATTCGGGTGCAAGACCGTTTATACGCGGATTTGGCGTGATTGAAACGATATCCGAGCATTTGCCCGAACCATTAAGCTCTATAAAAGCCGCGTCCATAACGTCTGAATACTCAAAATCACGCACGCAGCCGATCTCTTCGCCGTTACAAAATACAGACATTTCTTTTTCGATAGCGGAAAGGTGTCCCGCGGTAACAACTCCGCGAACGCCTTTGTCGTTTTTAGCCGGATATCCTGCCATAAAAGAGCATTTTCCGTTCGTCAGCTTATCCGCAGGCTGTAAAGAAACATCCGTTTTCAGCCACTCGAAACGCTCTATGAAAAATTCATCTCTGCCTGACAGTGTTCCTTCATCGCGGAAGTCGTTTGTAACAGCAAGAGTTATTCTGTTGTTTTTCTCGTCTATTCCCGCGCCGATAATACCGTGCGAAACGTTGTCGGGATCGCCGATTATTTCCGCGCACAATCCCGATAATTTCCGATAGCTGTACCGTCCCTTTTCAAAGTAAATTTGCGTATTCAAACATCTCGCGATCTCATCGCGGAACGGCTTTTCGCAAAATCCCTCGACATACTTAACGCAAATATCCCCGCGTTCGTCAATATAAACTCCGCCGTACCAATCCGAACCGCAAAAATTATATTTTTTAAATACTCTAAAAAAAACTTCGTAATCTTCGATTTGATACAGCAATTTATTCCTCCAATCACAAGCTAAAAAGCATTTTAAAAAATTGGTCTTTTTTAGTGATAATATACAATTATCCAACGTTGGACAAATTCACCTAAATTTATTATAGTATACTTTGGTATATTTTTCAATCCTCTTTTTGCGCGTTTTGCGCAAGTGGCAATAATTCTGCGTGAATGGTAATAAAATCTATTTTTTAGACAAAACGCGACACTGATATTTGTGCAATTTTACATTGCTTCGGTGCAGAAATATGTTCGCAACCGTTTACAAACGTGATTTAACAGTCAAAGACAAACGAGGTACATATCGTCCGTCTTTGATTGTAACGCTGCTTTTTGTTCCATTGACATCCCCTGATCTTCGGACTCGTCCTGCTCTTCGTTCAAGTTCTTTGTTTGTAGTTATCATCCAAAGCTTAGATGTCTTCCCAGTAACCATTTGGATTGTGATACCACTTATTTCCTGAAACTACAGCCAATATTGATCCCGCAGCCGCCGTAACATCATAAGACTGTTCTTCGGAAAACTGGCTCTTTACAGTTAGTGTCGTTCCGTATACCCATGTGGTAGTATTATGATTTCCGTAAACGCACCAATCGGTTGCCATTCCATCTTCGGTAATACTTGGCAGCGCTTTGCTGTTCCAACCGTCATACCATGATTTTTTATTACATTTATAGACAAAGTTGCCGCTTGAATCTGTATTAACCGTAGCTGTAAAATTGCTTCCGGGCATACGAACGGTAATTGTTACTTGCTCATTAGCTACTGCTTTGCACAATACAGTTTGGTTCATCTATATCAAAGGTTCAACGAAACAAATTTTTTATCACATTGTTCATACATTCCATCGTCGTTCTTCCCTTGGGTCTCCCACGAAAAGTAATAATTCCATTTGTCTGAATACGGTAAGAAAAATCTGCGGTGTCCGAAACAATGACAGCCAGTGGACAGTTATCCTGCCTATGTTTGTTGTTAGTATAATATCCGGATATATTACGAAGTATCTTTTCTGTAGAAAGGAATCTACACTTAAAACCATTGTCAGCTTTCAAGATTATTCCACTGAATTCTTTTAAGAAATCCAATTGTGCCTGCGAGAGGAAAACGTTAACCTCTTTAAACTTGTCGTTTAATTCCGTAACATCAACGCACCTGCCCTCATACCAGCCCGCTTCTCTCAAAGTATCATAAACGCATTCCTTGATAACCGGGTGAAAATCGAATTCCACCGACAGCAAATAATCAAGGAAATCTTCTTCATTTGCGGCTATCAATTCATGCTTGTGATCGTAGAATTTTCCGTCTGATGAAACATAAATTATTTTGATTACACCGGCTATCCCATCAATATATCCGCCGTAAAATACCGTTCTGCCAATATCATTCCAAAATTCTGAAGCATCAACACACAGTGTAATATTAAAACCCAAAGTATCGTCGGATTTTGTTTCAGCTCTTCTAAACGTAATGTGATCGACCCACTTGCCCAATTCAATTACCGCGCTAATATCATTGTCGAACTCTCCGCACCTTCAACGTATGTCTTTTTCAACGTCTTCAGCTCGCGGTTCAAAAAACAGCGAATAACGCTCAGCAGCAATCTTTAGAAATTCTTGTCTAGTCATAAGGTTCTCCCTTCATTTTTTAAAATATAGCGCGAAATGTTTCTTTACAGTTATCACACGCCTCTAAGTATGAACCATCCGAAAGAAATCTGCTTGGAAGTGACAAATCATCAAACTTGACGCCCTTAAGTATCATCTCTCTAGCCCCCCATACCTCCGCACAATTAATAACTGAACGATCAGGATACAAGTGCCTCGGGAATGGATGGACGGTCGATGTTATAGCTCATATTTTGCATTTTCTGCCGAATGGCTGAAATTGTGCAATATTCACAAAAAAGAAAATATTTTTTAACAATGCGTGGATTTTGCCGCTGATTCCCCGACAAGTACAAATGCCAACTTTGAGATTTGGCTTTATAGAGCCGTCAGTTCAATAGATAAGCCGCCGATTTTCTCTTTTTCGGCGGCTTGTTTTTTGCATTTTGCTTGTCAATTTTTTGTATTTTGCGTGGCAGACAACACAGATAACTGGTAGGTGATATTTGATGGTTTCGGCTATATGCAATTAGTTCGGCGCAGGGAATATTATTATTCTGAATTAAAAGCTGATTTACAAATCGGACTTTGTTGTCGTCGGGCCGTTCCGTGTTTCTGTATAATTTTAAAATATAATGATCGTCTGATACGATAATGTAATATACGAAATTATCGGGAACATTTTCAAATTTTCGCATTTCTTCTGCGCAGCAGCCAAAATTGCTCATAATTATCTGATTGACTGTTTAAAGCGCCGTATCGGTTTCTATGTTAATAAAATCCTCCTCACTTGGAAGAACTAGAGCCTGTCCACAATAAATATTGAGTTATCTTGTCGGCATTTTAAATTTGGCAAGCGCCCCGTTCAGATAATCATTAAAAGGCTTCATTATTCGAAACAGCTCCGTTGCCCGCGCAAGAAACACTTCCGCATCGTCAAGCTCCGAATCCTTGATTGGATATTCCAGATACCAACTTTTAAATTTTAAGTATTCCGCCTGCGGATGATCTTTTTCATATCCCGAGGGAACATTCTTCAGAGATGCGCCTTGTACTTTGAAATTCTTACGGAAATCCAACCCATTAATAATCTTTTCCCATTCATCGCCGTTTCGCGATATATGCTCCCGCACCATTGCCGTTGCGTCCTTAAACATATCGGCAAACAAGCCGCCACCAATAAAAGACTGATCATTGGGCTTTATCATAAAATAATACCCTACGGGAATCGGCATCTTGCCCATAGAAGAAATATGGGCGCGGAAAGCCGGATTATACGGTGATTTATCATGACTGAACCGAGTGTCGCGGTTCAGCTTGAATGTTAGTTCTTTCGGAATATTATTAATAACGCTGCTGTCAAATTCGCCTATTTTTAGAATAAGTGCTTGAACCAGAGACTCAAATTCCGAATTGGCTTCTTTGTATTCGGATTTATGGGCGTGATACCATTCGCGGTTATTGTTTTCGCTTAATTCTGTCAGATATTTTAAGATTGCTTTCGTATTCACCTCTAAAACCTCCTATGCATTTCGTACAATGGAAAAGCTTGTGCCGTCCAAAAAGTTCTCGATAAATTCTTTGAGACTGTCTGGAGATCTATATGTCTTACAGTAAGAAAATTCTTGAGAGATATCATCAATGTTCTCCATAGCTCGCTTTACCTTTACTGTTGTTTCGATTGGCACCTGCTTAGCTACGGTGAAATCCAAATGGTTCGGGGATATTCTGTGATTTTGAATAGCGTAATTTACCCTGTTTGTACAACGGCAGGTGCCCTTTCCGTATTCGCCGCAGTATTCGCTCAAAAAATCCGCCATCCTTTTACGTGTTCTTGAAAGTCTCTGACGATATGCTTCAGGTGTAATGCCCAAAATATCACCAGCAATACGGCTGTCCACCTTGAACATAGTTCCAAGAATAAAAATGCAGCGGCTCTCCGCGTCAAGACATTGCAGCATTACATTGGTGCAGGACATTTTCAATTCCTCCGCGAGAACCGCCTTTTCGACGTCTTGTGTCAAATCGGGAACATCGTCGACTTTACCGTTCAGTATGTCGTCTCCGTAATACTCAAAGCTAAGCGGGAATTTTGCGAACATATGTTTTTTATAGTTTTTCAGATGGTTCATGGCTATGCTGAATACCCATGTTGAAAATGCGCTTTCGCTCTTAAATGACGATAGGTGTGTGATTATTTTCAACAGTATATCCTGCGATGCGTCCTCCGCGTCTTGAAAGGTTCCGAGCATACGCAGAGAAAGGTTGAACACCAGATCTTGTACACTAAGCAGAATCGTTTCAAGAGATTTTTTGTCCCCCGAAACTGCTTTATCGATCATTATCGATAGTTCTTCATTTGTTAAATTATCCATAATTTTCTACCTCCTATTTAATTAGACAACCCAGCTCACATTTTGTGACAGGATATTTTAAATTTTTTCGACGATATCATATATCGCACGGATTACTCTATCGGAAAGCCTCGCACCATATATTTCTGTGCAAATTCTTCTGTCTGTGTTTTTGCCAACACATAGCGACAAATTGGATTTGCGCTATCCTTATGACCGATTATGATTCTGTCCTACTATCTCCAGTCCTCGCGCTTGCAAACCATTTCATCACCTGATGGTCTGTGTTTCCCCATATCAGCGCCCCCTTCGTAACCACACATCCTTTCGGCGGTTATTTATTTCTGTTTCTGTATGCGCTTGGAGTTATTCCTTCGGTTTTTCTAAAAACGGCGCAAAAATACCCTGCACTCGAAAAGCCGCATATCTGTGATATTTCGGCAATACTCTTGTCGGTTTCTGCAAGCAAGCGCATAGCTTCTCTTATTCGGAGTTTAATTATATACTCAGAGGGAGACGTGTTCATTGTCTGTCTGAAAATTCTACCGAGATATTGCTGAGAAACACCGCTTACAGCAGCAAGCTCGCTTATGGAAAAATCGGTTTTCAAATTGACCTCAATGTAGTTAAGTGCAGACATAAGTATCTCGTTTTTGACGTTCCCGTTAGGTACGGACACATCAAGTGACAGACGGTGAAATTCCATTATAAACTGATATGTCAAACCAGAACAGAGATAGTTACCGAATACTCTGTCTGCTCTGAGTGTGATAAAAATTTTATCGAACAGCTTTTGCAAAGCCGACAGATCGTCAGCGTGGACTACCGTAGGCTCTTTAAAACCAAGCACCTCCATAAGCCCCTCAATACCGTTGCCGTCAAATACTATCCAACGAACCTCCCACTTCTTTTCGTAAGGAAAGTATTCGTGAGCTTTTCCGCGCGGCATATAGAAAATATCCCCGGAAGCTATGTCAATAGCCTCATCGCTATATTTAAGACATCCTCTGCCGCCTATGCAGTACAGTATCTGCTCGTGAGGCATTCCACATGCGCGTTTTACGCTTTCCTGACATTCTTTGCCGCCAATACCCGTTAGATAAACGGGCAGATTTTTCACCTGTTCGGTATATGGATAGATAAAGCTGTTCATTTTTATGGGCATTTCGTTCACCTCTTGTAATCATTATATTACAACTGTATCGGAAAGTCAAGTGTCAGTTGTGATTTTTGAAATGTCGATAACGCTGGCAATAGTAAAAAAATGCAGGCCTATTCGAGCTGTGTTAAAAGTTGGGAGAAGATTTGGGACATCCTGCGCTCCTCGAAAACGGTATTCTCGGCATATTGTTTTCCTCTGCAAATAAGCCCTTTAGAAAAAACCTTATAGTCTTTCAATATAGGTCTTGTCCGCCTTTTATACGTCCTCGCGAATTCACTTCGCAGCTTTTTCACGCGCCTCGCGTTCGATACCGTTCTTGATAATACTGCGTGCTAAACTAAGTATGCGGCGCTCTTGCTCGTTCCGTCCCGTGATCGTGAACTCTTCGGGCAGGAACTCCGTGCCGTCGGGGTGGACGTTGGTTATCATTCGTCGGCAAACCGTGCCGTCGTCCAGCGTGATCTCTCTCATTGGCATAAAAACACCTCCTTGTTCAATTGTATGCCTTCGGTGGTTGTACAGTTGTCAACCGTTAATCTCGAAACAAAGCTCCGCCGTGTACTCGATTGGTTAAATCTCGTTTGTGTTGTCTGGCATTTCAATCACTTCTTATTCCGGAACAGGCTTTCCCACGCTGTCTTTCAATGGCTTTTGCCACATCACGGCTGTCGGCATAAAGCTATCCGTCCCTGTTGATGAGTGTTAATGGGTTAATGTTTTATACTCCTCAAATTTTAACCTGTATTTCCAAGCATTATCGCGGATCTGTTGACCTTGACTTCGAGGCTGGTGTACGGCCCGAGATATGTGTTTCCGCCTATTTTCTTTTGTGAGGTGGTATTGTGGACACTTTTAAGATGGGTGCGAAAATAAAGCTGCCTATCCTCGAAAATATGGCAAAATTATTAAATGTAAATCCTAGTTAACTGATCTTGAAATCAAACGATTTCAACTTACCCTGTGGATCCTCCAACATCTCCGCGGTCATAGGCAGCCAAAACATCTACAAAGTTCCCGTATTTGAGAGCGTTTCGGCTGGTTTTGGTGCATACGCCGGCATCAAGGTTATTGAATATATTCCTGTGATTATCACAAATCCCGCCGACGTGGATAAAGCTTCGTTCGGTTAATGATGATTATCTCGCGCAGTGCTTTGGCGGCGCGGAAGTGACGCGGCTGCGCGTTGTTGGTAAGGTTATTGGCAGCTATAAGAAATTTAAAGAACCCTCGCCAACGAATACGCAATCAAAAAGCAGGAGGAAAAGGAAGTCCGTATCCGCCTGCGCGAGGAGTCAAAGCTGTTTAAGTATACAGAGGAGGAGCGCAAGCAGCTCGAAAAGGAGCAGACGCATTATCAGAACGCACTCGCAAAGGTAAACACGCAGCTTGTGCAAAACCCTAATTCTCCCGAGCTTAACGAAAAGCAGTCAGAACTTGAACGGCACATCGCCAATGAGGAAAAGGCGATCAAGGAGGTCGACTATCGCGAGGCAAACAGGCGAACCGAGTATGCCTATGTTATTTCCAACGTCGGAGCATTGGCGAGAATGTGTATAAAATAGGTTGGTGCGCCGCCTTGTTCCACAGGAGCGCGTTGACGAGCTTGGTGACACGTCGGTTCCGTTTGTGTTCGACGTCAAAAATCTCACACATACTGCAATTGTCGTGATACGCTCGAAATATCCCGCTGCTAACTGTCATATATTGAGAAAAACGGAATATTTACCGTCACGATCAAAAATCAAGGCAGGTTGAGAATATCAAATCACAAGCGTGTAAAACGCGATTATTTCGGGAAAAACGGAAAGATCACGTTTTTGGCGATATCAACATGGTCGGTATTTTTTTTAAAGTATCAAGGTGATAATATGGCAAATACAAAAAAACTCCCTGAAACGGTAGCCTGTTACTGCCGCGTATCAACGGAAAATCAGATCGAGAACTACTCGATTGACGAGCAGCGCGAACGTCTGGAAGCGTTTTGTAAGGCTAAAGGTTGGAGCAAGCCCGTGATGTTTATTGATCCTGGCTTCTCGGGAGGAACGCTGGAGCGCCCCGCGCTGCGGTCGCTTTTAGGAGACGTTGAGCGCGGCAGGTTCGGCACGGTGGTCGTGTATAAGCTTGACAGACTCTCGCGTTCGCAAAAGGATACGCTGTACCTTATCGAGGACGTGTTCAACAAGCATGGCGTGAGTTTTGTGTCGGTGTGCGAAAACTTCGACACGGGTACTCCGTTCGGAAAAGCCATGATCGGCATACTCTCGGTGTTCGCGCAGCTTGAAAAGGATCAGATAACCGAGCGCTTTACAATGGGTAGGATAGGGCGTGCCAAAAGCGGATTATTCCATGGCGGCGGGAACGCTCCTACAGGTTACGATTATGTTGACGGTCATCTCGTCGTTAACGAATTCGGCGCTATGCAGGTACAAGAGGTTTACGAACGTTTTAAGAACGGCGAGAGCGTTCACTCAATACAGCGCTCCATGCATGATAAATACGGCGGCTGGACGAATCACACGTTAGTTTACAACGTCCTCAAGAACAGCATATATATCGGCATGGTGAAGTTCAACGGAATGGAGTACAACGGCGAGCATACGCCGATAATCGACGAGGGGCTGTTCTATGAGGTACAGTCGCTGTTAAGCTCGCGGAACGCCGCAGAGGGGCAGAAGACACCGTTCCGCGCGGGGTTCCTGTTGTCGGGGCTTGTGTACTGCGGTAACTGCGGAACACGCTATCACGGCAATCATGGCTATTACAAGTGCTATTCCCGAGCTAAGTCCAACAAGAAGTACATAACCGACCCCGACTGTAAGAACCCGAATTTGAAGATTGACGAGCTTGACAAATTCGTTATTGATGAGATATCCAAGGTGGTGCTTGTCCCGTCCATGATACTAGAGGACATTCCCGAAAACGTTACTGACGACCGCCGAGCTGTGATTGAAAAAAGGCTTGCCGAGATAACGGCAAGCTCCGACAGGCTTATCGACTTGTATCAGGCGGCGGATATACCCCTTGAAAGCGTAACGGGCAGGCTTCGGGAACTGGAAACAGAGAAGGCGCTCCTTGAAAAACAGCTCGACGAGCTGCCAAAATTTCCCGTCAACAAGCGTTCAGCATGGATTGAGAATATCGTGCGATACAAGGAATTCCTCGGTGTTTCCGACGTCACCGCGGGGAGAATGTACGTTTCCTCGGTAATTCGGAAGATAGTCATTAGAAAAAGCGGAGAAGTAAAAATTCAGTGGCGTATTTGAACGCTTTTATTTTGCGGAGTAGTTACAAACTTATAGTGTCTATACACATAGTAAGCGACTGTTTCCCGCAAGCCTTACACTTACAAAACGGCTTATCGAGATTATAAGCGACACGCGGCAGATACCCGAGATCCTCAAGAAGGGTAAACATCGGGAAGAATATCGCCATAGGCGGCAGCATGACCGCTACGACCCATGCCAGCACACGATATGCGCCGTCGATAAGCAGCCCGTTAAGCCACTCGGGAGCTTTCAGATAGGTAATTAGCTCGCTGAGTCTGTCGCCAAGCCAAAAGAGTGCGGTGCTAAGCAGCTCGCTCGGATAATTTGCGCCGACTATCGTTATCCAGAAGATCATCAGCAGCATAAGCAGCATTATCGGATAGCCGAAGGCGCGGCTCGTGAGTATCTTATCGGCGCGGGAAAACGCCATCCGGCAGCCTTCGCAGCATGCGCACTCGTCGCATACCTCCTCTGCGTTGAGCAGTATGCAGGAGACTATCCTGTCTTTAAGGCAGTCGGAGGTTATGCCGTTTTCTGCTAGCAGACTTTTCGCGCTCTCGACGGTCTCCGAGACCTCGGAGATATCATTCGGATTTTTTCCGAAAAAGCGCTCTATCTCCTCAGCGAGTAAGCTGTCGTTGTCAATAATTCTTAAAGCGAGCCAGCGCGCGGAGATAACGTTTCCAAGATGTTTTTTCATTATCGGCTCGACTATCGACACCGCCTGTTCTATCGGCTTTATGTAGCGCAGTTGCCGAGGTTCGGGTATGATCTTTCCGCCGCACAGTTCGTCAAGCTTGTCGGTAATTTTTTTCAGCGATGATTTTTTATGCGCTGACGTTCCCACAACAGGCACTCCCAGACATTTCTCAAGCTTTCCGAGGTCGATATGGATATTCTTTCGCTTTGCTTCGTCAAGCAGATTTACGCAGATAAGCGTTTTCGGACATATTTCCATTACCTGCAAGGCAAGGTTAAGACTGCGTTCAAGGCAAGTCGCGTCGCAGACTACGACAGCCGCGTCGGGTTTTCCAAAACAGATAAAGTTCCGCGCAACCTCTTCCTCGACGGAGTGCGCAAGCAGTGAATACGTCCCGGGAACGTCCACCAGTACATAGGAAAATTCCCGTCCTTTGCACGCTCCCTGCGCTATGGAGACGGTTTTTCCGGGCCAGTTGCCCGTGTGCTGATGAAGTCCGGTCAATCCGTTGAAAACGGTGCTCTTGCCGACGTTGGGATTACCCGCGATAACTATCACCCTATCGTCGGGATTGCCTTTTTCGACGTGTATATCGGAGGACAGCACGCCGCTGCCCGTGGATTTAGCGGTCAAGCCCATTTATATCCCCCTCACTATAACACAGCGGCTGTCGCAGTCGCGGATAGCTATCACCGCGCCGCGTATAAGATAGGCGCTCGGGTCACCCATTGGACTTCTCCCGACGCATTCGACGACAGTTCCGTCGCATAATCCTATATCCAACATTCGCCTCCGCATAGAGCCGTGTATCGTAAGTCGCTCGACAACCGCGTTTTCTCCCACCGCAATATCGCATAAACGTTTTGTTTCGGTCAACTCGTTCAATTCAGTCATATTCTCACCCCAAATACAGAATTTCGCGTTACGGCATTATATGCGCAGGGAAGTGATTTGGTGACAGCAAATTTAGAGCGTTGACAAGATAGGAAGTGGATGGTATAATTTGGGAAATCTGATGTTGATGTCGTAAGTAAGATAAAAATCGTGTAACCCGATTATCACGCAACAAAGCCGCAACATCCGTAGATATCGCGGCTATCTTTAATATATTATATTGCTTGAAGTGTTTGACGAAAATTACTAATAGCAATATAACTGCATATATTTCCATTTGGTAATTGTCATTGCAGTCTGCCCGATATCTCAAACGCGGGACCCTTCTGCCATAGGAACGGCGTGAGGAGTATCTCAAAGCCCTCGCCGGGAGCGCACATATAGTCCGCAGGCTGACCCTTTGGCAGACCGTAGCCGCAGAGGAGATTTGTTATCACTCCCGCGTGGGTGACACATGCGGCGCGGGTAACGTCCCTGCGCATCATATCGCTGAAAATGATGTCCAGACCTTCAATGCAGCGCACCATAAAGTCGCCGTATTTCTCGCCGTTCGGGGGAGCGGCGTCGGGACCTCCGCGCAGCCAGTCGGTGTATTCTCGGAGGTCTTGAAGCTGCCGCTGTGTTTTGCCCTCAAACTCGCCGAAATTCATTTCGCATATTTCGTCGACAATCATCAACTTCTGCTCGGGATAGATTATCTCGGCGGTTTCCAGACACCGTGCCAACGGTGAGGAGTATACTTTGCCAACTTCGGGGTATATCTCATCGGCGCAGAGAGACTCAATCTGCTTTTTTCCCTCGGGACAAAGCGCGAGGTCGGTCTGTCCGATATATTTTCCGTCAAGATTTCCTTGGGTGATCCCGTGACGGATAAGGTACAAGTAGTAGTTTTTCATATGGTTTCCTCCAATATACGGTATTTGCGGTTTCGCGTTATAAATAATGTCCTAGACAGCCGTCGAAAATTTGGTTATTATGCCGCTTTACAAATCGGAATAACTGTTATATAATATACTATATGGTTATTTGATTTGTCGGAGATCTTTAAGTCTGACAGGTAGTGGGAGAGTAAAAAGTACTATGAACAAGGATTTTCCTAGAGTGATGAAATTGCTGCGTAAAGAGAGAGGTCTGCGGCAGAAAGAAGCGGCGGATCAGCTGGGCGTCGCACAGGCGCTTTTGTCGCACTATGAGAATGGAAAACGCGAATGCGGATTGGATTTTCTGGTGACCGCCGCTGATTTTTACGGCGTGTCGGTAGATTACATACTCGGCAGGACAAGCTCGCGCAACGGCACGGTAGTGTCAGAGGAGGAGTTGCCCGCGAGCACCGTTTCGGAGAGCTACGGCGGCGACCCGAACGGTCTGGGTATTATGCTGCGCAAAAAGCTGATAACGAATGCGCTTGAGGTGATTTTTTCGCTGCTGATGAAAACGAAGAACATCAAGCTTGCAAAGTCGGTGTCTTCGTATCTGCTTACGGCAGTCTACCGCGCTTACCGTCACGTGTATTCCGCGGGCGGGAAGAACGATGAAAACTCCTTTGCGGTGCCGTTTGACGACGTTTCGGGAGTGTGCGCGGCTCAGATGTCCATCGACGATATCAAGGCAAAGAACGCCGCCCATGACGGAACAGCCGATGAGCGCATAACAAATGCGCGTATCGAGCAGGATTACCCCAAGCAGGGCACGGCGCTGTTCTCGATAGTGACGAACGTCGAGCGCGATCTTCAGAAATTTGAGAAATAAGTTACAGGCGGCAGATAAATGTCGCCTTGATTTTTACTCATCGGCGATATTATACTCAGTGATAACGTTTTCACGATTGCGCCAGTCCTCCTTGACCTTGACGAAGAGCTGCAAATTTACCTTGCAGCCGAGCAGCTCCTCAATGTCCTTACGCGCCATGGTGCCAATCTCCTTAAGGCGTTCGCCGCCCTTGCCGATTATCATGCCCTTGTGAGAGTTCTTTTCACAGATGATGACCGCGCCGATGTCGATGATTTCGGCGCCGTTTTTTGTGCGCGTTTTGAAGCTCTCAATATCCACCGCCGTGCCGTGAGGTATCTCCTGCTGCATAGTCCACAGTATCTTTTCGCGGACTATCTCGGCGCAGAGAAAGCGCTCCGTTCTGTCGGTCGCAATATCGTCGGGGAAGAAGTGTTCGCCCTCGACGGCGTACTTTTCCAGCGCGGGAAGGATTTGGTCGGTATTGATACGGCGCTTTACGCTTATCGGAATGACCTCCGTAAAGTCGTAAAGCTCGTTATACTGCGCGATTATCGGCAGCAGGTCTTCCTTGTTTTTCAGGAGGTCTATCTTGTTCAGCAGCAACACGACATCCGTGCCGTTCTGCGCGAACGAGCGGATAAGCTCCTGTTCCACGCCGGACATCTTTTTGGTCACGTCCGCCATTAAGATAGCTACGTCAACGTCCTCAACAGACGAGCGCACCGATTTGACCATATGCTCGGCGAGCTTGGTCTTTGCTTTCAGCATACCTGGCGTGTCGATAAACACGAACTGCGTCTCGCCTTTTGTCAATACGCCGTTGATACGGTTGCGCGTTGTCTGCGGCTTTTCGCTGACTATGGATATCTTCTCGCCGACCAGCAGATTAGTCAGCGAGGACTTGCCCGCGTTGGGCCTGCCTGTTATAGCTATAAATGCGTTTTTACTCATTATCGTTATCCTCTTTGCGTTTACGTTCCTTACGTCTTAGCTTTTTCAGCCGCTTGGCTTCCTCGGCGGCTATCTCCTCCGCGTGATCCAACAGATATTTTTCGTACATATCGGGACGCTTTTCCCGCGTGACCTCAATTGCCGTCCGCTTCTGCCACTCGGCAACCTTTTTGTGGTCTCCCGACAGCAATATCTCGGGTACGGCTCGTCCTCGCCATACCTCGGGGCGCGAGTACTGCGGATACTCCAGCAATCCGTTATAATGGCTCTCAATAGAATACGCGTCCTCGTTCGGGAGAACGCCCTCCTGCAGCCTCGCGACCGCGTCGCAGACTATCAGTGCAGGCAGCTCGCCGCCCGTCAATACATAATCTCCGACCGACAGCTCTTCTGCGTTCAGCTCCTCTAGAACTCGCCCGTCAACGCCCTCATAGTGACCGCACAGGAGTATCAAGCCCTCCTCGGCAGCAAGCTCGCGGACTTTCCCCTGCGTGAGCGTTTCGCCTTGCGGCGACATATATATTATCCGCGGACGCGACTTGTGCTGCGAGATCACCGCCATTACGCAGTCATATATCGGCTGCGCCTGCATTATCATTCCGGTGCCGCCGCCGTAGGGCTTGTCGTCGACATTGCGGTGTTTGTTCTCGGTGTACAGACGGATATCATGAGTGTATATCTCGATACAGCCGTTCCTTATGCCGCGCCCAAGAACGCTCGTCCGTAATACGCCGTCGCACATCTCGGGGAACAGCGTGGCTATGTCTATTCTCATTGCCCGTCCTCGTTGTCGAACAGCCCCGGTAGCGGCTTTATCAGCATTTCTCCGCCCTCGACATCTATCTTTTTTACTACCTCGTCAATGCATGGGAACATCAGTTCAGCACCGTTCTCCTTCTTAATGGAGTACACGTCAGCCGCGCCGTTCTGATACACCTCGGATATCCTTCCGTAAACTTCGCCCGTGTACGCATCCCTTACTGTCAATCCGATTATGTCCTGAATGAAGTATAGGTCGTCGTCAAGTTCCGCGTCGTCGCGGTTAATATACAGCAGCTTACCGATAAGGGTCTGCGCCTGTTCGACCGTATCAACGCCCTCAATATGCATTATTACCACATTTTTGTGAGGGTAAGCGCGGTCGACGTGAACGGGCTTGGAACCTTTATCAAGATACAGATCGTCAAATTCGCACAGCACGTCGGGCGCGTCGCAGTAGTATTGACAGCGCACCTCGCCGCGTATTCCGTGGGTGGCGGTTATTTTTGCTATTTCCAAAAATTGTTTCATCTTCTCTTATCCTTATATTGATTTGTATTGTTACCGCGCGGCGGTTCGCGTCTAGGAGCACTGTTCGGAGCGTTATGCGGCGCTCCGTTCTCGGAGCTTCTCGGAGGCGGAGTGCTCGGAGCACCTTGCGGAGCGGCTTTGCGCCTGTTCAGTATCAGCCTTATAGCCTGTACGCATGACTGGAAGTTTATAGCGGCGATTATCAGAAAAATGACCGCATTGATAACGTTCTGCATGGTTCCGTACTCGAGGAACATAATCGAGCAAGCCATTCCCGCAAGCAGAATAAGGTTGACGACTATCTTCGCCCAGTACACCTTCATATACAGATACTTTTTAGTGTCGATAATGCGGTAGATAAATACAACTATGTAGCTTGCAAGCGTCGCTATAGCCGCGCCCGAAATGCCTATGGTTTTGATAAGTACTATGTTCAGCGCGATGTTCACCACCGCGCCCATTGCCGATGAGGTCATCGAGTGGGTGGTTTTCTGCGCCGCCTCGTAGATACTCGATAAAAAGTTGTCCATTGCCTGAAATATCGTCGCGCCAAGCAGCAGCGGGACGTAAAAATAGCCCGATTCAAAGCCCTCGGTATTGTAGAACTGCATGATTATCGGGCGCAGTATAAGCATTATACCGCCGCAGCCGAGAAACATTACCGTCTGTATCATGCTGAACGTCGTCGAGTAGAAATTCGAGACCGTTCGCGAGTTTCGTTCGGTTATCGCCGACATTCTCCACGCCTGCGACAGTATACCGACCACGATAGTAACCAAATTAGGGAATTTATACGCGAACGAATACAAGCTGTTTTCCCTGTCGCCGAGCATGCCTGTAATCATGAACTGATCCGAGGCGTTGACTATCCACCACATTATCATCGTCGGCATAAGCGGGATACTATATCGCAGCATGGCGTTGCGCAGAGATTTGTCGTTTCCGAACGGACGGTACTGCAAGAACACCTTCGTTGTTATGTTCAAAAAAACAATAGATGTAAAGTCTCCCAAAACGACTGCGAAAACATACCCCATGACCCCCCACTTGAACGCGCCGAGAAACATAAGGTTGTATATTATCGTCGAGACCGTCGTGACGATTCCGTCCACAGCGTACAGCTTGACGCTGTATCGCGAGCGCACGTAAATGCCGCTGACTTCCTTGATGCTGCCCATAAACACGTATATCAGCAGCAGCCACTCGTACCCCTTGAGCATTGGAATAAGCCCGATAAGCGGCACAAACGGGATAAAAACTATACTTCCGACTATACAGACGTTTATACCAATTGAAAATACCATTCTGCCGTTGTTGGACTTTTCCAGTGCAAAGCGGAGCACGCCGTCCGCGATGGACAGCGTAACTACGGATATAAGCAGCGAAGCCGCCGTGATGATGTTGTTCATTACGCCGAACTGCTCGTCGCCAAGCGTTTCGAGGTAGAACTTGAGCATTACATACACAAGCAGCTTTGAGCTGAATTGTCCTATTCCCAAGACCAGTGTATTGCTTGCCAGCTTTTGGTATTTGTTCATACAGTCTTTCCTAAAAGTTATTATCCGCGGAGATTTCTGAAAAATTCGGTGAGTATCTCTCCGCAGCGTCGCTCGAGAACGCGGCTCCTCACTCTCGGTATATGCGTGAACTTCTCGTCAAACAGTGTCACGACCGATGCGCAGGCGCCGTTTTTTTCGTCGAACGCACCGTACACAAGACGCTTGAGCTGAGCGTTCATGACCGCCCCCGCGCACATTGGACAGGGCTCAAGCGTGACGTAAAGCGTACAGTCGGACAATCTTCGCCTACCGAGCTTTTTCGCCGCCGCCTCTATCGCGATCATCTCTGCATGAGCGGTAGGGGAGAGAAGCGTTTCGCGAAGGTTATGCCCTTCGCCGACTATATTCCCGTTTTCGTCGACGACAACCGCGCCGACGGGTATCTCGCCCTGTTCAGCCGCTTTTCGGGCAAGAGACAGGGCTTTTTCCATATATTCCTCGTCAAGCGTCATAGGCGTTTGATTAACGGGATACCGAGCGTGATAGCAGCACACACTAGGTTATAAAACAGAATATTGAAAACGTTGAACATACCCATTGGCAGATTGGCTTTTCGTTCAACAATTTCAGAGAACAGCATAAAGATGATAGCAAGCAGTATTCCGATAGCCACGCCCGCCACCTGAACGATACATCCAAGTGTACTTCTTGCGCGGATATTGCGCGCCGTCGTAATAGCATCCGCAAATGCGATAAATGTGCCGTCGCACGAAACAGCCGCGCTGCCGCTCGAAACAAACTTGGTGTTTTCATTGAAGGTTTCGTGAGCCTCAAACGGCAGTATCTTCACATTATCTGCGTCGATCTCAAATAGCTCTGTTATTGCGGAGCTTGTTATCATGCCGTCAACGGTCTTAACGACCAGCGAAACATCGTTGTAAGCCAGGTCTTGGACGCTGCTCTTGATCGCGGGATCGGCGGTAAGCTGTACAAAGAACAGCAGGCAGACCTCGCCACCTACCGCGAGGTAGATTACCTCGTCGTTGTTTACGTTCGCGGCAGCTTCCTTCTTGTTATTCGGAACGGTTATCTCATGGGATTTCATATGCTGACGGTTGCCGAGAAGTACGCGCCGTCTGTCTATCCAGCCCATAACGCCGAGATTGTTTTCATAAATGCATCCGGAAACGGGTTTTAACAGCTCCTGCTTGTAATTGAGCATATTGAAGAACGCGTCCGCGAGCACACTATCCGAGGCAACGGCAAGACTTGCCGCGTAAATAATAGCCTCGTCGATGTTGATCTTGCCTTCACAGCGGTTTTTGGGTTTGTCGTAGCCGCATATATTGTTGATCTTGACCGAGGACGGTGGGAAGATAGTCTTAGCCTCTACCAGCACCGCGTTGGTTTCGCTAAGATCCTCAACGGCGTTGTAGCCGAGAATAACCGAGCCTCTGGAACGGCTGTTTCCCGCGGCTAGGAGCATAGGCAGCGTAACGATCATAGAGCCGGAGAACGACGCGCCAAGCGCGAATATCGCCGAGCATACCGTCACAGCCCACGAAACGTTGTTGAGAACGATCTTGTTGCCAAGGGTGAAATATGCGACCACGCCGCCGATAACAGCGGCAGGAACGGTCACGAGAGCGATCTTGCGCGAAACTCTGTCCGAGACGTCCTCGCAGTAGGTCGACAGAATGAAGTCGCACAAAATTTCGGTCTTTCTCATAGAGGCGATAAAGGGTATGCCCGTAACGGCGCCCTTTGCGAGCTGCTCCGCGCCGTCTCCCTCGCATATCGCGACAAAGAATTTAGCCTTGTCCTCGGCGGAGGTAAACGCAAAATTTTTCTGCGCAGTTTTTACCGTGAACAGCTTAGACAGGGTGTTGAATATCAGAGCCAGCAGCGATACCGAAAGGTATACCTGCGAAAATCCGCGCTGAGTGAATTCGCCCGCCATAAGATACGGCACCATAGCCGCCAGCGTCGAAACATGAGCGAGCGCGCATAAGGTATCGCCGTCGGGGCGCAGCTTGACAAGTCTTGACAGACCGTTTGATATAACGGACGAGCACGCCGCGAACGAAAGTATTCCGATAGTGAGATGGGTATACAGATAGTTCTCGGACGACAGGCGGTAGAGTATGATATCGGAGAGCCCGCCGAGTTTGAGATTGAATTTGTTTGCAATGGCGATAAACAGCGTCGCAGCGAACAGCAGCGTCAAAATGAAAAATCTGCTCGCCAGACCCTTTGCGGCGCGTGATAGACGGTCGCGGATAACGTTCTCGTCGTCGAGGTCAACGGGTTCTTCAGTGTCGTCCTCGTCTTCCTCGTCGTCATCATAAGCTCGTGAGCGCTCCAGCTCCTCGGTATCGCCGCCCATATCCTCGAGGATAAAGCTCGCTATTTTGCGCTTTTTCTTCTGCGCCAACTCGTTAGCCTGCTTTATCTTGTCGGCGGGATTTTCCTCATGTTCGGGCTCGGGCTCCTCCTCGGGAGCGGAGGCGATTATGCTTATTTTGCCCGACTGAGTATCTTCGGTGTTTTCGGTCTCCTCGGGTTTTTCCTCGGTCTCCTTTTCCTCTTTTATCTTCTTATTGAGAGCGTCCACTATCGACTCTCCGACATGCAGACCTCCCGGGAACGCTGCGCGCTGTACGCCCGTCGCGCTGAACAGAACGTCGTCGGCTTTGTTTTCCGGTTCTCTTTTACGCGCTGTGGCGGGGCGGTATTCCTTGATATTCTCGTCGCCGCGGCTTGCGATACGCTTTAAGTCGTTACCGCCGACCGCGAGGGTATCGGTGTTCTCGTCAACGTCGCCCTTGAGTTGTTCGGCAGCCTTCGCGCGCGATTCCATAGGGTTAAGGGAGGAGAGCATATCGTCGGGAGAATCGTATTTGCTGTCAACCTCAAGAAGCGCTTGGTTGATCTCTTCGATCTTACGCTGCTTGCGGAGCTGCATGGTATCGGTAGTTACAAGGCTTCCGGGCTCCTGGTACACGATATCATCGTCGTTGCTGTCGTTCTCGCCGTTGTTTTCGTCTTCGGCGGCGCTTTGGGGAGTGTAGGTTCTTACGCCCTCCTCGTCCATTTCATCGTCGTTATCGCGCAGGCGCTCCCATATCTTGATATCGGCAGCCTCACTTATTTCTTTGGCGATGCGCTCGCTGACCTCCTCCTCGGTACGCTGTCTCGCAGGGAGAATAACGTCTTCTTTGGGGGGCGTTTTGACCTTTTTTCTGTCCATAGCGCCCGCGATATCGTCTGCGACGCGCTCTTCAAACTCCTCCTCGGTGCGCTGTCTTGCGGCGAGGGAGGACGAACGATCCTTTTTATTTTTCGCAGAAATGGAATTTATGACCGCTGTTACGCTGATATCGGGTTTTTCGCTCTTTTCTGAGCGCTTTTTCTGAGATCCTGTGCGTATAGCGCGATCAATCTCGTTTCCCCCGATTATATCGGTAACACTGCCGTCAAAAGAGCTTTTTGGGTGGTCGTCATCGGAGGTGCGCAGTGTGTCGACCTCCTTTAAAATATCGTCTATACTGTATTTATCGTCACTCATTTCGTATCTCTCCTTATTGTTTTCTCTGTCTTACAACTTCGTACATAAGAATTCCCGCCGAGACCGAAGCGTTCAGTGAATTTACTTTTCCGTTCATTGGCAGTGACAGCACTCCGTCGCAGTTCTCGCGGACGAGCCGTCCCAGCCCGAAGCCCTCCGAACCGACAACTATCGCCGTGCCGCCTTTGAAGTCGGTCTTGTCGAACGGAGAACCGTCCGCCTCCATTCCCCAGACCCAGATATTTTGCTTTTTAAGCGTTTTTATCGCGTCCACAAGGTTGGAGACCCGAGCTACTTTTATCCATGCAGCCGCGCCCGCGCTGGTCTTGAAGACCGTAGCATTCAGCGATGCGGAGCGTCTTTTAGGGATAATGACTCCGTCCGCGCCTGCGGCTTCGGCGGTGCGTATTATTGCGCCGAGATTGTGTGGATCGGCTATTTCGTCCGCTATTATTATGAACGGCTGTGTTCCCTTTTCACGCGATACCTTTAGGATATCCTCAAGCTCCGCGTAGGTGCACGCGCAAAGCTCCGCGGCAACGCCGCCGTGCTTCTGTGTTCCCGTTATAGCAGCGAGCTTCTCCTCGCTCACGTCCTTGACTACTATCCCGCGCTTTTTCGCTGCGCAAATGATGTTTCCTACGGACGCTCCGCGCTGAATGAAAATCGTATCGATCTCTTTCTCGGAGTTCAATGCTTCGGAAACCGCGTTTTTGCCGTAAATTATCTGTTGTTTGATTTCATTGTCCATAAAACGTCAGTATATTAACCTCACAAACTACTTGTATTAAATCATACATTATCTATTATAACACAAATACGGAATTATTTCAACTGTAAAAATGTGTTCAATTGTGAAAATTTAGAAAAAAATCTTTGGGTTCACCGTTGCAATTTATACAAAAATATGGTATAATGTAAAATGGCTAGTAATGGTTATTAGATTAGTTGGTGTGATTTGGTTGTAATATCAGCGCTTTAATTATTTACAGTGTAATGGCCGGCGCATTAAGGCACGTACAGACTATTATCAACGTAATAAAATCGCAGGGGCAAAAGTCGGCGAAGCGGAGGTAATGAGGCTTGGCTAAGCGAATGGCGTGAGCGATCCGGGCTTTTGCCCTTTAAATCAGGAGGTAATATGTTCAGTAAAGTAGAAAGTGTAGGATTGTTCGGGCTGAACGCCTTTCCGGTAACGGTCGAGGCGAGCATTTCGGCGGGACAGCCGTCCTTTGATATAGTCGGAATGCCCGATATCGCCGTGCAGGAGAGCAAGGCGCGTATCCGTGCGGTACTCGGACAGCTCGAGCTTAAGCTGCTCGGCGGCAAGGTCACGGTGAACCTCGCGCCCGCAAGCGTGAAGAAGATCGGCTCGATGTTCGACCTGCCGATAATTATCGCGCTTATGCGGCTTGGCGGGATAATCTCAAGCGAGCTGACCGATACGGCTTTTATCGGGGAGCTGTCTCTTGACGGTGCGCTTGCTCCGGTAAACGGCGCATTAAGCATGGTGCTCACTGCCTCTCAGAACGGAACAAAGCGCATATTTCTGCCGATAGACAACGCGAAGGAGGCGTCCGTTGCGGAGGGGGTTGAGGTCTACGGTGCGGAGCATATTACGCAGATAATAGAGTTTTTGCAGCACGGCACGGGACTTTTTCCCGAACCACGCTACATACCGCCCGAGCGGAAATATCGGTATTTTGAAGATTTTGCCGACGTTATGGGTCAATACGCCGCAAAAAAGGCTATTGAGACCGCCGCCGCGGGCTCGCACAATATACTTATGCTGGGACCTCCCGGGTCGGGAAAGTCGATGCTCGCAAAGCGTATACCGTCGATACTGCCGCGGATAACGTTCGAGGAGAGCATTGAAACTACGCAGATACACTCGGTCGCGGGTATAATAAACCCCTGCGAGCCGCTTGTTACTTCGCGTCCGTTCCGCGCCGTAAGCCATACGGCAAGTTCCGTGGGACTTGTCGGCGGCGGAAGTATACCGAAACCCGGTGAGATATCGCTCGCGCATAACGGCGTGCTGTTTCTGGACGAGCTGCCCGAATTCGACAGGCGCGTTCTCGAAACACTTCGTCAGCCGCTTGAGAACGGCGACATTACGATATCCCGTGCAAGCGGCAGCGTGAATTATCCTTGTGACGTAATGCTTGTAGCGGCGATGAACCCGTGTCCGTGCGGTAATTTCGGCAATCCGCTGAAGAAATGCACTTGCTCTGAGAAAATGGTCTCGGCATATCTAAACAAGATATCTCAGCCCGTTCTTGATAGAATAGATATTCAGATTGAGATTAAACCCGTGAAATATGACGAGCTTGCGGAGCGCAAGCCCGCGGAGTCCTCAGCGGCAATATCGGAGCGCGTTCAGCGGGCACGCGACATTCAGGCGGAGCGCTACAAGGGCACGGGGATAAAGTCCAACAGCCGCATAACCTCGGATATTATCGCGGATGTCTGCAAGCTCACTCCCGACGCGCAGGAAATGCTGAAGGCGGCGTTCGAAAAGCTTGGACTGTCGGCGAGGGCATACGACAGAATATTGAAAGTCTCTCGAACCTGCGCCGATCTCGACGGCAGCGCGGATATACAGAAGTCACACATTTCGCAGGCGATAGCGTTCAGAAGTCTTGACCGAAAATACTGGAACAGGTGAGGATAATTATATGAAGAAAAAAAAACCGCTCCCTGCGAAAATAACGACCGGTATCGCAACGATCGGGATCATATCGAGCGTGTTGGGCATAATCAAGGAAAATGGCGCGATCTCGATTGCGGGATTAACGCTGACTTTGATCGGTTTTTTTGCGAGCTTTGTCGTATCGATGATAATGGATATAAAAAAGACATATCCCTCGCGCAGTGATCCGTTTCAAAGAAGAATGAGCGTACTGCGTTATCTCAGGCTGATCGCGGGTTGTACGTCGTTTTTGAGCGTTGGGCTTATGATGTATGCGCTTTATACGGCAGACCATATGACAAAGCTTTTATCTTTCTCTCTGTCGCTCATAGTTTTTGGTATCGTTGTGGTTATCGTGATTTCGGTGGTTATGGCGGTGATGGCTAAGGTCTCGACGCCGCGGGCGGACTCTGGCACCGTTGCGCCGCCTTAGGACATTGCCGTTGCGAAGATACCGCTCAGTTCCGACCTCGTTATCTCGCGCATACTTGCCAATCCATATGTGTTGCTTGACGAGCGGATACGTCGGCTTCACGAGGTGCAGAACCTGCTGTAATACCCCGAAATACAGCAGATATTTTTTGAGCCGACAAAGCTATATGAGCTGTTTACAAATGAAAGGGTGGGGGAGCTGCTGAATGTCGTCCGCGACCGGATCACGGGAAAAGACCTTGAGGAGATATTCGCTGCTGCCGAACAGCGCTGTAGCGTAAATATGCCGACAGCGACGGTACAGACGGACAAGACCGCGCAGAAGAGTTCGTCGGGCAGAGCGGCGTTTTATGTATTGTTTTTTGCGATCTGGGCGGTGGTTATCGGTACGATAGTTTTTGCCGCGGTTATGCTGCGCGGCGCTTAAACCAAGTAAATAAGCAGATTGGAGATGATCTTTATGTATAGAAGAAGCTGCGGAGTGCTTATGCACATTACCTCGCTGCCGTCGCCTTACGGTATCGGCACGCTCGGCAAGACCGCGGAGAGATTTGTCGACTGGCTGAAGTCTGCGGGGCAGAGTTGGTGGCAGGTGCTGCCCGTCGGTCCTACGGGCTACGGAGATTCGCCGTATCAGCCTTTCTCGTCGTTCGCTGGAAATCCGCTGATGATCGACCTGGACGAGCTGTGCGAGCACGGACTGCTGAATAAGTCCGATTGCGAGAACGCCGACTACGGCGCCGATCCCGAGTTTGTCGACTACGAAAAGATTTCCGCAACGCGAAGGGAGCTGCTGCATAAGGCCTTCGCGAAGTTCGTTGACGACGTGGGTTACACCTCGTTTATCCGCGAGGAGGCGGAGTGGCTGGACGACTACGCGCTGTTCACGGCGTTAAAGGACAAGTTCGGCGGCAAGCCGTGGACGGCTTGGGACGAGGATATCAAGTCTCGGATTCCCTCCGTAATGGAGAGGTACAAGGAGGAGCTGAAAGAGGAGATACGCTTTGTAAAGTGGTGTCAGTACATCTTTTTCAGGCAGTGGAACCGTCTGCACAGCTACTGCAACAGCAAGGGAATCGGCATTATCGGCGATATCCCGATATACGTTTCTCCGGACTGCTCCGACGTGTGGGCTAACCCCGAGCTGTTTGAGCTTGATGAAAAGCTCTGTCCGAAGCGTGTCGCAGGAGTGCCGCCCGATTATTTTTCGGCGACGGGTCAGCTTTGGGGCAATCCGCTGTATAATTGGGCGGAGATGAAGCGCACGGGCTACGACTGGTGGATAAAGCGTGTGAAAAAGTCCGCACAGCTTTTTGATCTGCTCCGTATCGACCATTTCCGCGCGTTTGATACCTACTATGCTATTCCGTACAGTCACAAAACCGCCGAGCACGGCACATGGGAGAACGGTCCGGGAATGGATCTGTTTAACGCGATAAAGGCTCAGCTTGGCAGGGTGAACATCATCGCCGAGGATTTGGGTGATATTTTCGACAGCGTGAAAATGCTGCTCGCCGATTCGGGTTTCCCGGGAATGCGCGTGGTGCAGTTCGGATTCAATCCCGAAAACGCCGACAACGACCATTTGCTGCATAATTATCCAAAAAACAGCGTATGCTACACGGGAACTCACGATAACGCGACTATTACGCAGTGGATAAAGGAAACGGACGCGAAGTCGGCAAGAATGGCGAAAATTTATATGCATAAGGGCAGATTTGAGCGCTTTTCCAACTGCGCGATACGAAACGCTTACGCGAGCCAATCTTTCCTCGCCGTTATCCCAATGCAGGATATTCTCGGGCTTGGCAAAAAGGCGCGGATGAACCTTCCGTCAACCCTCAGCAAGGACAATTGGAGCTGGCGTATACAGCCGAATATGCTCAAGGCTAAGCACGCCGAGCGGCTTCACGAGCTTGCGAAAACATATATGCGCATCAAAAAATAATGGAAGAAAATACGATCATAAACAGCCTTCACAGGGAATTCGCGAGGACTATAACACGGAAATTTTCTAAGGCTATTGAGGAATTTCAGCTGCTGAAAAGCGGTGATAAAATTTGCGTGTGTATTTCGGGCGGCAAGGATTCAATGTTGTTGGCGGCGCTGTTCCGCGATTATGAGCGGCATGGGAGCGTTCCCGTAACGGTGCGATATCTGGTGATGGATCCGGGGTATTCCGAGGATAATTTCGCGCGGATAACGGAGAACGCTGAGCGACTGGGACTTCCTATTGAGACATTCGTGACCAATATTTTCAAACACACCGAGATCGCCGAGAACCAGTGCTTTCTCTGTTCGAAAATGCGGCGCGGACATCTCTACAACAAAGCTTGCGGGCTTGGCTGCAACAAGATAGCACTAGGACATCACTTCGACGACGTTATTGAAAGCACGCTTATGGGAATGCTCTATGGAGGTCAGACGCAAACTATGCTCCCGAAGCTCCGTGCACGGAACTATGCGGGAATGGAGCTGATACGTCCTATGTTTTACGTCCGCGAGCGCGATATTATAGCGTGGCGCGACTTTAACGAGCTTTGGTTTTTGCAATGCGCGTGTCGGATAACGTCGCGTGAGGACGGCTCTAAGCGAAAGCTCGTGAAGCGGTTGATAGCCGAGCTTGCCGAGGATAACCCTCAGGTTGAGCAGAACATTTTCCGCAGTGTGTGTACGGTGCGGCTTGACAGGCTGATATCGTACAAGGACAAGAACGGGGTGCATACCTTTCTGGATAATTATGATGACGAACTGTTTTGATTATAAGGCAGCCGACAGGCAGTATTTCGGCGGAAGATTAGGCGCAGACTGTACGCCCGAAAGGACGGCTTTCAGGGTGTGGCAGCCTTTCGCCGAGAATGTTGATCTGCGGCTTTACAATGCTAATAACGTACTGATCTTTTCCGCGCCTATGGAGAAGAAAAACGGAGTTTTCGAGTACGAAAAAACGGGTGATCTTGACGGTGTTTTCTACGCGTTTTCTGTAACGCGCAACGGTGAAACTGTTGAGAGCGCCGACCCGTATTCCGCCGCCGTGACGGCGGACGGCGGACGCGGACAGATCGTCGATATGCGGCGGCACGCTCCGGAGGGCTGGGAAAGCGAGCGGAATATTTCCGTGGAAAACCCGATAATATACGAGCTTTCGGTACGTGATTTTTCTATGGATAAGAGCGCTGATTTTGCAAGCCGCGGAAAATTCCATGCATTTTGCGAGGAGAACGTCAAAAACTCTCACGGCGATATCGTGGGGCTTGACTATATAAAAAAACTCGGCATAACGCATTTGCAGCTTATGCCGATATTTGATTTCGACCTTGACGGCGGCGAGTACAATTGGGGTTATAATCCGCGCTTTTACAACGCGCCGAGTGTGCATTATTCGCGAAGCGACGGCGTCCGCGAGCTTCGGGAGCTTGTTTCGGCGGTGCATAAAAGGGGATTGGGAGTTATAATGGACGTGGTGTACAATCATGTTTTTTCGGTGGACGATTCATCGTTCGGGAGAATTTTCCCGCGTTATTATTTCCGCGGAAAATACGACTACTCCAACGGCTCGGGCTGCGGAAACGAATTTGCGAGTGAAAGAAAAATGGCGCGAAAATTCATTTTGGACAGTCTGGAATTTCTCGCGCGGGAGTACAAATTGGACGGTTTTCGTTTCGACCTGATGGGTCTGCTTGATATTGGAACGCTCCGCGAGGCAGAGCGAAGGCTGCGAAAAATTAATCCCGATTTACTGCTGTACGGCGAGGGCTGGGTGGGCGGTGCAAGTCCGTATCCCGAGAGGTTTCGTGCGGTTCTCGGCAACGCGAAAAAGCTGCAGCGCTTTGCGTTCTTCAATGACCGCTTTCGCGACGGCGTGAAGGGATCGGTGTTTAGAGATGAAGACACGGGTTACGTCAACGGAGCAGCTGACGAGTGGCATTTCGCACCGATAAAGTGGGCTCTTTCGGGTGAGTTTCCGAATGATTTCTGGACCGATGATTCGTCACAGTCGATAAACTATGTTGAATGTCACGACAATCTCACGCTGTTTGATAAGCTGAATATTTCGCTCGACGGTGCGGATCGGGAGCGTGTTGCCGGAGCCGATAAAATGGCGGCGGCGCTTGTTTTCCTGTCGCGCGGTATCCCGTTTATTCAGGCGGGGCAGGAATTTCTGCGCACGAAAAACGGTATCGGAAACAGCTACAACTTTCCCGACAGAGTGAACTCTCTAAAATGGGATGATGTTACGGAGAACCGTGATATCGTCGAGTATTACCGCGGGCTGATCGCGTTTCGAAAGCGTTTTTTCGGCGAT
>CAJUMS010000024.1 GCA_910587465.1 uncultured Oscillospiraceae bacterium | reverse complement strand
CGACCACCGAGATCTACACTCTTTCCCTACACGACGCTCTTCCGATCTCTTTAAGCGCATGTTCAAGCAGATAGAGCTGATACACAAGGAAACGGGAGCTAACCGTTTCGTGATGTTTTTCGATATGATATGGTGCATTTTCCGTTACGGCGTGGGGTATCAGGATTATCACGTATTCGGGTTCGCGCTGATACGCGGGAAAAAGCGCCGCACGTTTATGACCATGAACGACAATTCCGTGATATCGCACCGTCTCAATTCACGCGAGTATTTTCATTATTTCGACGATAAGGCGGAGTTCAACGAACGGTTCCGCGAGTATATCGGACGTGATTTTATCGACCTGCGGAACGTCGGAGCGGAGGAGCTGGAACGCTTCTGTACGGATAAGAAAACCGTATTCGCCAAGCACACCAACGACTTCGGCGGCAGCGGTATCTCGCGTGAGGAGATAACCGCCGATACCGACTTTGCGGCGATGTATGAGCGGCTCTGCGGTAACAAGCAGTACCTTGTCGAGGACGAGCTTGTTCAGCACGAAAGGATGAATTTGCTGTCGCCGTCGTCGATAAACACTATACGAATAGTCACGCTGTATTGGAAAGGCGGGGCGCATTTTATGTACGCGCTTGTGCGTATGAGCAACGGCACCAACTGCGTGGATAACATATGCAGCGGGGGAATGTACGTCTCGATAGGCGATGACGGAATTATCCGCAAGCCCGCGTTCTGCGACGCTACGGGTGAGTATTACGCCTTGCATCCGTTCACGAAAACGGTGTTCGACGGCTTTGAGATACCGCTGTTTGACGAGGCTGTGGAGCTGTGCAGGCGCGCGGCGGCGGTGTTTCCGCAGGTCGGCTATATAGGCTGGGACGTCGCGATAACGCCCGACAAGCCCGTGCTGGTCGAGGGAAACACGCTGCCGAGCTACGATATGTGCCAGAACTACGGACATATCGACAACAAGATAGGCGTGCTGCCGAAATTCAAGGCGGTTTTGGGGGAGGAATTTTTTAAAGCGTAATGTATTATGCGAAAGGAACGTTTATGTATAAATTGATAGTACTCGATCTGGACGGCACACTGCTGAACTCCGAAAAGAAGATATCTCCGGGAAATCTCGCGGCGCTGAAAATGGCGCGTGAAAACGGTGCTCTTATTGCGTTTTCGACGGCGAGGTCTGCGGGTGCGATGAGAGAATACATAGCCGCCGTGCAGCCCGATATACTGATATCGAACGGCGGCGCGCTGGTCGAGCGTAACGGCGAAACGCTGTTCAACAGACAGCTTTCCGTGGAGAGCGTACGGCATATTATCAAGCGGTGCTTTGAGCTCTCGAACGGAAAGTGCGAGATAACTATCGAGACCGACCGCGGCTACTTCTGGAATTATAAGCCCGACTGCGATTTTTCATGGTATGAGGCTGTTGATAATGTGATTTATGATGATTTTTCGGATTTTCGTCAATCCGCCTACAAGGTAACAGCCGAGGTGGAGCGTGAGGTGGACGCGCGGCAGATAGCCGCCGAGATACCCGACTGCGGAACGCTCTCGTTCCGAGGGGAGATATGGCGCAGGTTCGCGCATACCGAGGCGACTAAGAGGAATGCGCTGGAGCATATCTGCGGCTGTCTGGGGGCAAGCCCAAAGGAAATTCTGGCGTTCGGCGACGATTATAATGATCTTGAAATGCTTGAATACTGCACGGGGGTCGCAATGGGGAACGCTCTGGACGAGGTAAAGGCGGCGGCGGAGTTCGTCACCGATACCAACGACAACGACGGTGTGGCAAAATTTTTAGCGCAAATACAGGGGTGAGGGTGTGCTTGTAACCTACGACGGCATAGTGATTGGCAGGCGCGAGATAGGCGAGAACAGCTGCTTTATCGATATACTTACCGACGAGCAAGGAGTGGTCGAGGCGACGGCTCACGGGGCAAAAAAAATCAACAGTAACCTGTTGTCGTCAGCGGCGCTGTTTTCGTATTCGACGTTTTGTCTTAACAAGACTAAGCTGCGGTATACGGTCAACTCCGCAAAGCCGAAATTCGGGTTTCACGAGCTCGGGAGCGATATCGGAAAGCTTGCGCTTGCTTCGTATTTCGCGCAGGCGGTGAAGTACTGCACCCCAAGCGAGCAGGTACAGGCGGAGCACTCGCGTGATAGCGTGGTGCGGTTTTTCGCGATCGCGCTTTATGAGATTCTTCACGCAGGGGAGAGCCGCTCGCTGAACGCGGTCAAGAGCGCATTTGAGCTCCGTTACAGCTCAATGCTCGGCTTTGTGCCAAATCTCGTTGCCTGCGATAACTGCGGCGAATACGACTGCGGGCGCGGAATGTACTTTCTTCCGCGGAAGGCAATGCTCCTCTGCGCGAACTGTATCAATCCCGAATACGAGGGGGAGCATATAAAGCTGTTCCCCGAAACGCTGTTTGCTATGCGGTGCGCGGTGTTCTCTCCGCTTGAGCGGTGCTTTAAGTTTACGGTGAGCGGCGACGCGGAAAAGCAACTCTCGGCGATAACGGAGGATTATTTTCTGTATCGGACGGAGCGGAGCTTTACCGCGCTGGAGTATTATAAAGGCTTGCGGATATCGGGAGGTGCGGTTTAATGGCGGACGATGTAAATTATCTTGCGAAAAAGTATTGCGCGCTTTGTTATGAGCCGTTGGACGATAATTTTGACGGAACGTGCGGCGCTTGCGGACAAAAGACAACGGCGCTCAATATCAACGAGCGCCTGAAATTCGACAGCTCGGTCGATAAGAAGTCGCGGACTGCTCCTAAGTTTGCCGCCGTTTTATCGACGATCGCTTTTGCGGCGCAGCTTGTTTACGCTGTTGTTGTGCTGCTGTTTTCCTTGAATGTTTTTCCTGAGAACCATACTTCCGTTGAGAACCATATTTCCGTTGAGGATCATACGTCCGTGTCGCAACCGGATCTTTTTGAGAGCCTTACGGAAGAGGAGCGGAAAGAGCGGGAGATATACTTGTTTTACTTTGATAAGGCGATGAAGTGCGGTGAATATTGGGAGTTTCTGGAAGAATGTAAGCCGCTTAAATATGAACCGGATTATTATCGTCGTGTCTGGAACAATGCGGGGATAAGCAGGAGCATCAGGAGCATTGAGAAGAATCAAAGCCAAATACTGCAAGATCCTCTTCCCGCCGAAAAGGAAGATATGACCATACTTGATATTTTTGGGACGGGTTTTTCGATAATGTTTATCGTGCTGTCCTTGTGCGGTCTGGCAGCGTGCGCGGCTGTGTTTCTTGAAAGAAACGGTTCTGTAGAGGTGCTGATGTTTTGTTTGAAGCAGTTTTCACAGCTGTTTTTGCTGACGTTTAATTTTTTCAGCGTCGCTCTGATGTTTGTTTCAATTCATAAGCTTTTCGGTTTAAACGAGCAGCTCGGCGGCGACAAGCTTACGGTCTCCCGAATATGGAAGATACATAGGGCGAAAAATCCGATCGGCAGCACGGACGAATGGTGCTGCAAAAACTGCGGCTACATAAACAGCAGACTTGACAGCGAATGTAAATCATGTGGAAAATACAAATAATTTGAGGTAAAAAATATGAATAAATATTACAAAAAACTTGAACTGGACAAAATACTGGAGCTTCTCGCGGAGCAGACGGTAAGCGACGGCTGCCGCGAGAGCGCGCTGAAATTAAAGCCCGTCACGGACTTCTCGGTAATCACGGAGGAGCTGAAAAAGACGGACGACGCTTTCACGCTGTCCGCAAAATTCGGTACGCCCGTGTTTCGGAAGATCAAGGATATCTCGGGCTCGCTCAAACGCGCGGAAACGGGCAGTATGCTCTCGTTCCGCGAGCTGCTGGATACGGCGGCGGTGCTCCGCGAAACTGCGGCGCTGTGCGATTGGTTTTCGCAGTGCGAGAATATGGAAAGCTCTATCGCGGAGTATTTCCGCGGGCTCGTTCCCGTGAAAGCACTTGAACGGCGCATTTCGGAGAGCATTCTCTCCGAGGAGGAGATGTCCGACGCGGCGAGCGCGGAGCTTGCTTCGATACGCAAGCGCATTACCCGTCAGGGTTTGAATATCCGCGAGCAGCTCGACGGCATGATAAAGAACAAGAACACGCGTTCTTATTTGCAGGACGCGGTGGTCACTATGCGCGACGGGCGTTATGTAGTGCCCGTTCGCAGCGAGCACAAGAACGACGTTCCGGGTCTCGTTCACGACACCTCGGCGACGGGGCAGACGTTCTTTATCGAGCCTATGAGCGTAGTCGAGGCTAACAACGAGATACGTGTACTGAAAGCGCGCGAGCAGGCAGAAATAGAGCGGATAACGCGCGAGATGTCCGCGGAGGTCGGCGAGAATTCGGCGGCTATCGCGGAGAATTTCAGGCTGTCGCAGATACTCGAGCTGTACTTCGCAAAGGCGAATTTAGGCGCGAAGATGCGCGCGGTCACGCCGAAAATAGTTGAGCAGCCCAAGGTGATACTGAACAACGCGCGTCACCCCCTGCTCGACCGTGACCTCGCCGTGCCGATAAGCGTGGAGATAGGCGATAAGTATGACTGCCTTATAATCACGGGACCGAACACGGGCGGCAAGACCGTCGCGATAAAAACAGTGGGTCTGCTGACGTTAATGGCGCAGTGCGGATTGATGATACCCGCGGGCGACGGCTCTGTGATAGGCTGCTTTGACCGTATCTACGTTGATATCGGCGACGAGCAGAGCATAGAGCAGAGCCTGTCGACGTTCTCCTCGCATATGACGAACGTAATTAAAATAATCGACGCGGCGGACGAGAATTCGCTCGTGCTGATAGACGAGCTCGGCAGCGGCACCGACCCCGTAGAGGGCGCGGCGCTCGCCGTTTCGATACTCACGCAGCTTAAAAGCTACCGCGCGAAGGTTCTCGCTACTACGCATTATCAGGAGGTCAAGATGTTCGCGCTTGAAACGGACGGCGTGGAGAACGCAAGCTGCGAGTTCGACGTGGAGACGTTAAAGCCCACATATCGGCTTATAGTCGGCGTTCCTGGCAAGTCAAACGCGTTCGCGATAACAAAAAAGCTCGGTATGAGCGACTATGTTATCTCACGCGCGGAGGAGCTTGTAAGCACCGAGAACCGCCGTTTCGAGAAAATTATCGATCAACTCGAACAGTCGCGCAAGGAGCTCGAACAGCTTCGCGAGAGCGTAGCCGTGTCCGAGCGCAACGCAAAGCTCACCGAGAGCGAACTGAAGCAGAAGCTCTCCGAGCTTGAGGCTCAAAAGGAAAAGGAGCTTGAAAACGCCCGTCAGCGCGCGATGTCGATAATCGAGCAGACGCGTATGCAGTCCAATATGCTTTTGAACGAGCTTGAGGAGCTGAAAAAGGCAAAGGACAAGGAGGCGCTCCGCAAGGGGCTTTCCGACGCTAAGTCCAAGGTCGGCAACAGATTAAACAAATTGCAGGACGAGGCTAATCCCGTGATAGAGAAAAAGCTTGAGAATTACGTACCGCCGCGCCCGTTCAAGCAGGGAGACACGGTCAAACTCGCCGATACGGGGCGCGAGGGCAGCCTGCTCTCCGTGCCGAATATGCAGGGGCAGTGCTATGTTCAGGTCGGCTCTATGAGGGTCAAGACCAACGCGAAAAATCTCCGCCTTGTTGAGAAAAAGGATAGGTTCGGATCGGACCGGCCAAAGCCGACGGGCAAGATAAAGAAGTCGGTCACCTCGAATATGAACCGCCGCGGCGGAATGGAGCTGGATATCCGCGGCTATTTGGGAGACGACGGCGTTATGGAGGTCGAGCGGTTTATCGACAGCGCTATAATGTCGGGACTGTCTCAGGTCGTTATAATTCACGGCAAGGGTACGGGAGCGCTCCGCGAGGCGGTACACGCCGCGCTGCGCAGAATGCCCGTCAAGAGCTTTCGGCTCGGCGCTTACGGCGAGGGCGAGGCGGGAGTTACCGTCGTTGAGCTGAAATAACGCGTTATTCGGAGATGAAAAAATGTACGAATTAAAGCAGGTCGGGGCGCATACCTATTATATTGCCGCGCCGACCAATATCGGAGTTTACGAGTACGGCGGGCGGTGCTGCCTGATAGACGCGGGCGGCGACAGCGGCGCGGCGGAGGTGATACTTCGCCTTATCACCGAGCGCGGCTGGACGCTCGATAAGGTGTTCTGTACGCACTCACACGCCGACCACACGGGCGGCTGCTCGGCGCTCCGCGAGCGGACGGACTGCGGGATATACGCTCCGGGGGTCTGCGCGTCCGTTCTGCGGTATTCCTATTTACAGCCCGTCACGCTGTTCGGGGGTTATCCGATGAGGGAAATGCGCTCCAAATTCGTTATGGCAAAGACGTGCGAGTGCGCCGAATTAACGGAAAGCGCCCTGCCCGAGGGCTTGACCTTTGAGCATATTGACGGTCACGATTTCGAGCAGGCGGCGTTCAAGACGGGCGACGGCGTGTGGTTCACGGCGGATTGCGCGGTTGACAAAAGCGTTATCGAACGGTATAAGATATCGTTCCTGTACGATATCGCCGAGCATCTGCGGTCGCTCGAGCGGCTGAAAGCGTTCGAGGGGAACTTATTCATACCGTCACATTCCGAGCCGCTGACGAGTATCGCGGAGCTTGCGGAGGAAAATATACGCAACGTTCACGAGGTCGCCGCGGTGATAAAGAGACTGCTCGAAACGCCGCTGACTATCGACGGGCTGATAGAGGGGCTGTTCGTGGAATTCGGCATAAAGCTGTATCTTATGCAGTACGAGCTTATCGGCTCGACGGCGCGGAGCTATCTTTCGTGGCTGTCGGCGAACGGCGAGGTTGGGTGCGTTTTCGAGGGCTCGAGACTGCTTTGGAAAACGGTCGGCTGAGGGGTATCATGGACAGATTTTGGGTCGATACGTGGCTGCATATAATATTCCCCGAGAAGGTCGGCGGCAGCGACAGGCTTCCAATAATAAGTCAGCTGTGTTTCGGACCGCTTGAAACACGCGAATACGGTATCGCCGACGGAAAATTCTACTTCGAGGAGCATATTATCGAGGGTGTTTGCGAGGGTGAATGCGACTTTTGCGTTATCGGAAAAGAGGAGTTTCTGAGGGTGATCGACAACGAGATAAAGCTGTGCGAAAAATATGCGCCGCCGCTTGCGGGACGGCTTTCCGAGGCGCGTGACAAGCTCCGCGGCGGTAAATAAAATTGTTGTGCAAAAGTACTTGACAAACTCGGAAAAAGATGTTATAATGCATTTAATGACTGTGAATATGTGTAAGTAGCATTTCGGAAATCCGATTTCAGAGAATGAGCGTCTATGGGCTGAGAGCGCTCTGTCGGGCGAGGTGTGAATTTCAGCATGGGAGTCGCCTGCGAGAAAGTAAGCAGAGCCGTATTTACCGCGTTAAGGTTTTCAAGTGCGGAGCGTTCGCTCCGAATTTGGGTGGTACCGCGGATAATTATTCCGTCCCATTTTTGGGACGGATTTTTTGTTTTTGGACGAAAGGGGATACTATGAAAGATTTCAGTGAGATCAAGGAGCAGGTAAAATCGAAGATCGCCGATGTCAAGGACGGCGCTCAGCTGTCGGAATTCTGGCAGAGCTATCTCGGAAAAACGGGAGTTATCTCGGGATTGATGAAGGAAATGAAGAGCGTTCCGCCCGAGGAGAAGCCGCTGTTCGGCAAGGCTGTGAATGACGTGCGCGTGTGGGCACAGGAGCTGTATCAGACCAAACAGGCGGAGATAAAGCAGCGCGAGCTGGAGCGTCGCTACGAGCGCGAGACTGTGGACGTTACAATGCCCGCGCTGAAACGCGCTCCGGGCAATCTTCACCCGATAACGCTCATAAAGCAGGAGATGATCGAGGTTTTCGCGGGTATGGGCTTTGATATCTACGAGGGTCCCGAGATCGAGGACGACGATCACAATTTCACGAGACTGAACGTCGCGAAGGATCACCCCTCGCGCGATATGCAGGACACGTTCTGGCTGACCGAGGACCTATTGCTGAGAACACACACATCCCCCGGACAGATACGCACCATGGACGCGAAAAAGCCGCCTATCAAGGTGCTTGTGCCGGGTAAGGTGTTCCGCTCGGACAGCGACGCTACGCACTCGCCTATGTTCTCACAGATGGAGGGTCTGGTAGTCGACAAGGGCATTACGCTGTGTGATTTGCAGGGTATGCTGGACAGGTTCGTTCAGCAGATATTCGGCGGCGGCACAAAGACGCGTCTGCGCCCGTCGTACTTCCCGTTCACGGAGCCGTCGGTAGAGGTCGACGTGAGCTGCTTCGAGTGCGGCGGAAAGGGTTGTCCGCTGTGCAAGGGCACAGGCTGGATAGAGGTGCTCGGCGGCGGAGTAGTCAACAAAAAGGTGCTCGAAAACTGCGGTATCGACCCCGAGGAATATTCGGGTCTGGCTTTCGGTATCGGCATAGAGCGCATTACTATGCTGAAATACGGTATCCCGAATATGGGTCTGTTCTTTGAGAATAATCTCGATCTGCTTCAGCAGTTTAAGGGTTAATTTATATAACTAAAGGGGTGAATGGGAATGAAGATATTATTTAGCTGGTTAAAGGATTATGTAGATATAGATGTCAAGGCGCAGGAGCTTGAGGACAAGCTGTTCGGCGCGGGCTTTGAGGTCGAGGAGACGATATATCTCGGCAAGGATATCGAAAAGGTAGTTGTAGGAGAGGTAACGTCTATCGAGAAGTACGAGGGTACTCACCTCTGCATTTGCCACGTCAACTGCGGCGAATTTGGTGCGGACAACGTTATTCTGACGGGCGCGGACAATGTGTTTAAGGGAGCTAAAGTTCCCGCTGCGGTGGTCGGAGCTAAATTACCGGGTGGAATAGAGATAGCTCCGCGCAAAATGGCGGATATGATGAGCTACGGAATGCTGTGTTCGGGCGAGGAGCTCGGCGTTGACGAAAATTGGATAAAGGGCGCGGAGGTTCACGGTATACTTATACTTCCCGAGGACGCAAATGTCGGCGAGGATATCAAGACCGCGCTCGGACTGGACGATTACGTTTTCGATATTTCGATAACCGCGAACCGTCCCGACTGTCAGAGTGTTCTGGGAATAGCGCGCGAGGTCGCGGCGTTCCTCGGCAAGCCGCTTAAAGAGCCCGATTACAGCTATGACTGCACCGACAGGACCGCTTCCGAGACCACGATAACCGTTGAAGCTCCCGACGTGTGCCCTCGCTATCTCGGTCACTATGTATATGACGTTAAGCACTTTGAAAGCCCGCAGTGGATGAAGCGCAGGCTTTCCGTGTGCGGTTTTTCGTCGATTGACGCGATAGTCGACGTTACCAACTATGTTCTGCTGGAGATAGGTCAGCCTATGCATGCGTTCGATATGGACACACTTGACGGCAGGTCGATAATCGTCCGCCGCGCAAAAGACGGCGAAAAGCTCACCACGCTCGACGAGAAGGAGCGCTTGCTCACGCCCGATAATCTGCTTATCTGCGACAAGGTTAAGGCAGTCGGACTGGCGGGAGTAATGGGCGGTCTCAATTCCGAGATAAAGCCGACTACCACCGAGGTCTTGTTTGAGTGTGCCAAGTTCCGCCGCGACAACGTGCGCAAGACCGCGCGCGCACTCGGTATGCATACCGACGCCGCCGCACGTTACGAAAAGGGTGTTGACGAGTACGGCGTGGAGCGCGGAATGGCAAGAGCGCTCAATCTCGTGCAGACGCTCGGAATAGCTGCGGTCGGCGCGACCCATATCGACGTAAACGCGGGCGAGGACGCGAACAGAACGGTATTCGACGTGACCGTGAGCAAGATAAATTCCGTGCTTGGGATCGAGGTTCCGCAGGAGGATATCGTGCGTATTCTGAAGTCGCTGCAATTCGGCGTTGCGGAGAACGGAGAAACACTCACCGTTACCGTGCCGCGCTGGAGAACCGACGTTGAGCATTATCAGGATATAGCCGAGGATGTCATCCGCGAGTATGGATACTCGCACGTTGTACCGACGTTCCTCGACAGCGCAAAGGTAACGAACGGCGGACTTTCATTCATCCAGACCAAGGAGCTCGCCGCGAAGAAATTCCTCTGCGCCGAGGGCTATTACGAGGTACAGACTCTCGCGATGTACTCACGCCGCGAGCTTGATATGATAATGCTCCCCGACAACGATCCGCGCCGCACCGTTGTCGAGCTGCTGAATCCGATCACGGACAATCTCTCGATAATGCGCACGGTAATGGCGCCGTGTATGATAAACGTCATTGCGGACAACGTAAAAACCGACCACGCGGCGGGCAGATTTTTTGAGTTGGCGAACGTTTATCTCCCGAAGTCGCTGCCGCTGACCGAGCAGCCGGAGGAGCGGAAAACGCTCTGCATAGGAGCTTACGGCGCGGACGAGAGCTTCTTCACCGTCAAGGAAACGTTGGAGGATTTCGCGGCGGCGAACGGTCTTAAATTCCGTTACGAGCGCGGCGAGGCAAGCCACCTCCACCCCGGAATTTGTGCGGATATCTTTTGCAGCGGCATGAAGATAGGTCAGCTTGGCAAGCTGCGTTATGAGATAGTCGAGGGACTGAACGTTGCCGAGGGCAAGAAGAACGACCTCAATATAATCCTCGCGGAGTTGAATTACTCGGCTATTGAGGACTTGTACAAGCGCGAGATACGTTTCACCGCCGACAGCGGAAAGGCGACCGTAAAGCGCGATCTGTCACTCGTCTGTGATAAGAAAACGCTCTGCGTTGAGATCGAGGACGAGATCGCAAGGGCGAGCGCGCTTGCAAAGGAGGTTCGCCTGTTTGATCATTTCGAGAGCGAAAAGCTCGGCTTCGGCAAGAAGTCGCTGACGTTCGCGATAACCTTCGCGGGCAGCGGCGATGTTACCGACGACATTGCAGACAAGGAACTGGAGAATATCGTTTCGGCGCTTAGTGAAAAGCTTGGGGCGGTAAGAAGATAAGTATTTAGAATAATTTCGCAATTTTGAGAAATACTACCTCCGAATAAATTTTTCGGAGGTAGTTTTATGTATTATACGGGAATTGAAAAGGTAGTCGGACGCGAAATTCTGGACAGCCGCGGTAACCCTACGGTCGAGGCGGAAGTCCACCTCGCGGATGGTACAGTCGCGTTCGGTGCGGCTCCGAGCGGCGCGTCCACGGGCGAATTCGAGGCGCTGGAGCTCCGCGACGGCGACAAGGGGCGCTATGGCGGAAAGGGAACTTCTAAGGCGGCGGCAAACATCTCGGACGCGCTCTGCAAGGCGGTGAGCGGTCTGGACGCGCGCGATACCTACGCGATAGACGCGGCAATGCTCAAAGCGGACGGCACAAAGGACAAGTCCAACCTCGGCGCGAACGCGATACTTGCGGTCTCAATAGCGGCGGCAAGGGCGGCAGCTTGCTCGGTCGACGTGCCGCTGTACCGATTTCTCGGCGGTGTGAACGGCAACCGCCTGCCCGTGCCGATGATGAATATCCTTAACGGCGGCGCTCACGCGGCCAATACGGTCGACGTTCAGGAGTTTATGATAATGCCCGTCGGCGCATGCTGTTTCAAGGAGGCGCTGCGGCAGTGTTCGGAGGTGTTCCACACGCTGTCGGCTCTGCTAAAGTCTAAGGGACTGGCGACCTCGGTGGGCGACGAGGGCGGATTTGCGCCGAATTTGCAGAGCGATGAGGAGACTATCGAGTGTATTCTGAGCGCCGTCGAAAAGGCGGGCTACAAGGCAGGCGAGGACTTTATGATCGCAATGGACGCGGCGGCAAGCGAATGGAAAGGATCTAAAAAGGGCGAGTACGTCTTGCCGAAGGCGGGAACGAAGTTCACTTCCGAGGAGCTTATTGCGCACTGGGAAAAATTGGTCGACAAGTACCCGATAATTTCTATAGAGGACGCATTGGACGAGGAGGACTGGGACGGCTGGAAAACCCTCACGGAGCGTCTTGGGAAGCGCGTTCAGCTTGTGGGTGACGACCTGTTCGTCACGAACACCGAGCGTATCGCAAAGGGCATAGCAAGCGGCTGCGCAAATTCGGTGCTGATAAAGCTGAACCAGATAGGCACAGTCTCGGAGACACTGGAGGCTATCAAAATGGCGCATAAGGCTCATTACACTGCCATTTCCTCCCACCGCTCGGGCGAAACAGCAGACACTACTATCGCCGATCTAGCCGTTGCGCTGAACACCTGCCAGATCAAGACCGGAGCGCCCTCGCGTTCGGAGCGCGTCGAGAAGTACAACCGCTTGCTTCGTATCGAGGAGGAGCTTGGCAGTGCGGCGGTCTACCCGAAAAAAGGCGCTTTTAATGTGGTGAGATGATCATACTTTTCCAAAATCCTTTGCCTTCCCGCTCCGCAGGTGCGGGAAGGCAAAGGGCAAAAAAAATTTTGAATTTTTATTCAAAACCCCTTGACAAATAAAAATGAATGATGTATAATATTACGGTAAAGCAGAGCCACCACACTCTCACCCGCCGGCGCAGTGCGCGTTTGCGAAGTTGCCGCAATCGGTATACGGAGCAAGCTGTGTATTTCGGAAAGTCAGGCGTGGTTGTTTAATGTGAATACACCGTACAGGTTTTTTATGTTAAGCGTGAGTTGTGTGCTCACGCTTATTTTATTTCTTTGTGAAAAGGTAATTAAAGAAAGGCGGTGCTTCAAAATCGGCACGAAAGAACAGCTCATCAACGAGAGTATTCGCGAAAAGGAGATCCGTGTGATCGGAACCGATGGTGAACAGCTTGGGATCATGTCCTCCGCAGAGGCTTTGCAGAAGGCTTTCGACGCGGATTTGGATCTTGTAATGATCTCTCCGACAGCTAATCCTCCGGTATGCCGTATAATGGATTACGGAAAATATCGTTTCGAGCAGACAAAGCGGGAAAAGGAAGCAAAAAAGAATCAAAAGACCGCGGACGTCAAAGAGATCAAGATGTCTTTGAATATCGACACCAATGATTTCAATATCAAGGTGAAGAACGCGATCAAGTTCCTGCAGAACGGCGATAAGGTCAAGGTCACGGTGCGGTTCAGACGTATGCGTGAGTTGACACATGTCAATCTCGGTGAGGAATTGATGAAGAAGTTCATGGACGCCGTTTCGGAGTACGGCGGCTCGGATAAGCCCTCCAAGCTCGAGGGAAGAAATTACGCGGTCGTTTTAAGCCCGAAGAAGTAATTTTAAGCGTTAACGGCGCACTTTGTAAGATAATCAAGGAGGAAAATGAAATGCCAAAGATCAAAACACACAGCGGCGCAAAGAAGCGCTTTAAGCTGACAGGAACAGGCAAGGTAAAGATGCAGCACTGCAACAAGCGTCACATTCTTACCAAGAAGTCCACCAAGCGTAAAAGAGGTCTCCGTCTGGGCGCGTATGCGGATGATACGAACATAGCGCAGGTAAAGAGCCTTATTCCGTACAAATAATGTAGAACAGATATAGGAGGAAACCGAAATGGCAAGAATTAAGGGCGCACTTGCTACGCGCAAAAGAAGAAACAGAACCTTAAAGCTCGCAAAGGGCTACTGGGGCGGCAAGAGCAGACTTTTCAAGACCGCTAAGGAAGCGGTAATGAAGTCGGGTCAGTACGCGTATGTCGGCAGAAGACTTAAGAAGAGAGATTTCAGACGTCTCTGGATCACAAGAATTTCCGCTGCTTGCAAGGCAAACGGTATGAATTATTCCACGTTTATGAACGGTCTGAAGAAAGCAAATGTTACGCTTAACAGAAAGATGCTTTCCGAGATCGCTATTAATGACGCGGCAGGTTTTACCGCTCTTACCGAGAAGGCTAAGGCGGCGCTGTAATGATTTATTTCTCACGCCTTGAGCTTCGGGGCGTGAGATTTTCGCTATTTGGAGATAAGATACAGGTGCGTTTTTTGTATGCCGAAAAGCGGGAAAAGAGGGCGTATTTTGGATATAATTTCATCTAAGACCAACAGTGCGGTGAGACTTCTTCGGGAGCTGCTGCGTGAAAAAAAGTGCCGCGATGAGCGGGAAATGTTTGTTGCCGAGGGAGATCATCTTTGCGGCGAGATAGCGGCGCTCGGCGGTGTTGAGCTGTTTGCGTATACGGAGACGGCGGCGCGTAAGTATCCCGAGACCGTGCGGAAAATGCTCGGAAGCGCGGAGAAAACAATTGTAATAACCGACGCTTTGAGCGAATATATATCCGATACGAAAGCACCTCAGGGAATGTTCGCGGCGGTTCATAAGCCCGAGAAACGGCTGCCCGGAAACGCGCGTAAGATCGTGGTGCTCGACGGGGTTCAGGACCCGGGGAACGTCGGCACGGTAATACGCACAGCGGAGGCGTTCGGGATAGACGGCGCGGTGCTGCTTTCAGGCTGCGCGGACGTGTGGTCGCCAAAAACGCTGCGGGCGGCAATGGGGAGCATGTTCAGGCTGCCCGTCGTCGGCTGTTCGGCAGGAGAGCTTTCCGAACTTCTCTACGGATTTTCGCTGTACGGGGCAATGCTCGACGATACCGCAAAGCGGCTCGGCGAGGTTGAATTCCCCGAAAAGACCGCGATAGCAATAGGCAGCGAGGGCAGGGGGATATCGCCCGAGGTCGCCGGAATATGCGGTGAAAAAATTTACATTCCCATAAAGGGCGCGGAATCGCTCAACGCCGCTATGGCAGCGGCTGTCCTGTTATGGGAGCTTTCAAAGTAATTGGCAGTGCAAAATCATAAGAAAAACTTTCGGTTTTGCAGTGTCGAATAAAATATAAATTGGAGGAAATACCTTTGGCTAATTTAGTCATTCTCGAGTCGCCGTCAAAGGCGAAAACAGTTAAAAAATATCTTGGGGCGGGGTATGAGGTCATGGCTTCTACGGGTCATATCATCGACCTGCCCAAGTCTAAGTTCGCGGTTGATGTGGAGCACGACTTTCAGCCGCAGTACGTTAATATGAAGGACAAGTCGGAAATCATCAAGGAACTGAAAAAGCGTGCCAAGGAAAGCGATGTCATCTATCTCGCGACCGACCCGGACCGCGAGGGAGAAGCGATAGCGTGGCATTTGTCGCACTTGCTGAATATCGACGACAAGGCGAAGGTACGCGTGACGTTCAACGAGATCACGAAAACGGGAGTTCAGTACGGAATGAGCCATCCGCGCACCATCGATATGGACATTGTGAACGCTCAGCAGACGCGCCGAATATTAGACAGAATAGTTGGCTACAAGCTTTCGCCGTTCCTTTGGAAAAAGGTGCGCAGGGGCTTGTCCGCGGGACGCGTGCAGTCTGTTGCAGTGCGGCTCATCGTCGACAGAGAAGAGGAGATACGCGCGTTCAACTCCACCGAATACTGGAGCATTGACGCTAAGTTCTCCGCGGCGTCCTCGAAAAAGGTGTTTGCGGCTAAGCTTGCCGAGATAAACGGGCAGAAAGCGCAGATAGACAACAAGGAGCAGGCGGACACAATTCTAGCCGACCTTGAGGGCGCGGATTTTGTCGTTACAAACCTGAAAAAATCGCAGCGTAAAAAGCAACCAGCACCGCCGTTCACGACCTCGACTTTGCAGCAGGAGGCGAGCCGCAAGCTGTCTTTCCAGGCGCGGAGAACTATGAAGACCGCGCAGGAGCTGTATGAGGGCGTTGAGGTAGAGGGACAGGGTGCCGTCGGTCTTATCACCTATATGAGAACAGACAGTCTGCGTATCTCGGACGAGGCAAAGACTGCTGCTGCCGAAGTCATTAAGAACGAATACGGCGCGGAATATCTCCCCGAGAAGCCGCGCACATACAAGTCCAAGAACAATGCTCAGGATGCGCACGAGGCTATTCGTCCCGCTAATATAGAGCTTACGCCGTCAAAGGTGAAGAAATCGCTTACGAACGATCAGTTCAAGCTGTATAAGCTGATATGGGAGCGCTTTATGGCGAGCCAAATGGCGAACGCCGTTATGGATACGGTGTCCGTCGATATCTCGGCGAAAAATTATATGTTCAAGTCAAGCGGCTATTCGGTACGGTTCGACGGCTTTACCAAGCTCTACGAGGAGTCGCGCGACAACGAGGAGCAGGGCGGCGCGCTGCCGAAGATAGAAAAGGACGAAAAGCTCAATCCCGTTGAGGTGCTCGGCAATCAGCACTTCACTCAGCCGCCCGCGCGCTATAACGAGGCGTCGCTGATAAAGGCGCTCGAGGAGAACGGCATAGGCCGTCCGTCCACCTACGCGCCGACGATATCCACCATTCTCGACAGACACTATGTCGAGCGTGAGAACGGAAATCAGCTCAAGCCCACACCGCTCGGCGAGGTCATCACGGGGCTGCTTAAGGAGAAGTTCAACAATATTGTCGACGTGAAGTTCACCGCGAAAATGGAGACGAGCCTTGATAATATCGAAAAGGGAACAAAGGATTGGGTCGAGACGTTAAGGGGCTTCTACAAGGGCTTCGCGAAGTCGCTTGAAAAGGCGGAGCAGGACATGGAGGGCAAGCACCTTAAAGTTCCCGACGAGCCTACCGATATCGTCTGCGAGCAGTGCGGAAAGAATATGGTAATCAAGATAGGTCCTTACGGGAAATTTCTCGGCTGCTCGGGTTTTCCCGAGTGCAAGTTTACGAAGAAGATAGTCACCGAGACAAAGGGCTTGTGCCCGAAATGCGGCGCTAAAATGCTGCTGAAAAAGTCCAAAAAGGGCAAGCCGTTCTACGGCTGCGAGAACTTCAAGGACTGCAATTTCATGACATGGGATATGCCGCTCGAGGAGAAGTGTCCCGAGTGCGGCTCGAGTTTGTTCAAGAAAACGGGCAAGCTCGGCAAGATATACTGCCAGAAGGAAGGCTGCGGCTACGAGCGCCCTCTGGGCAACGCAAAGGATAACAATGACGGTTAAGGTTATAGGCGCGGGACTTGCGGGCTGCGAGGCGGCAATGCAGCTTGCGGAGAGAGGTTATTCGGTGGAGCTGTATGAGATGAAGCCGACTAAATTCTCCCCCGCGCATAAATACGAGGGTTTCGCGGAGCTTGTCTGCTCGAATTCACTGAAATCGGCGAGGGTTGACAGCGCCTGCGGACTGCTAAAAGAGGAAATGCGGCGCTTAGGCTCGGTAGTCTGCGCGGCTGCCGAAAAGACGGCGGTGCCGGCGGGAGGAGCGCTTGCCGTAAACAGAACAGCGTTTTCGGATGAGATAACGCGCGTTGTGAAGTCGCACCCCAATATTACGGTAAAGTACGAGGAGATTACAGAATTTCCCGATAAAAACGCGATAATTTGTACGGGACCGCTTACGAGCGACGATTTGGCGGACAGAATACGCGAGCGCTGCGGCGACTATTTAAGCTTTTACGATGCAGCCGCGCCTATCGTGACCGCGGAAAGTATCGACTTTTCGATTGCGTTCGAGCAGTCACGCTACGACCATGGCGGTGCGGATTACGTCAACTGCCCGATGACGCGAGAGGAGTACGAGATATTCTACAACGCGCTCGTAAACGCGGAAACAGCGCCGCTGCACGAGTTCGACGTGCCGTCCGAGGCTAAGGGATTGAAGGTGTACGAGGGCTGTATGCCCGTTGAGGTGCTTGCGAAACGCGGCTATGACAGCGTTCGATACGGCTGTATGAAGCCCGTCGGACTTACCGATCCGCGCACGGGAAAAAGACCGTTCGCGGCGGTGCAGCTCCGCAAGGAGAACGCCGAGGGCACGCTGTACAATATCGTGGGATTTCAGACAAATCTCAAATTCGGCGAGCAGAAGCGCGTGTTTTCGCTTATTCCCGGATTGCGGAACGCGGAGTTCGCGCGGTACGGGGTAATGCACCGCAACACGTTCCTGAACAGCCCTCGCTTACTGGACGAGCATTTCATGCTCAAGGACTCGGAGAACGTATTCTTCGGCGGACAGATAACGGGCGTCGAGGGCTATGTCGAAAGTGCGGCAAGCGGCATTATGGCGGGCAGAGCGCTCGCGGATATACTCGACGGAAAAGAGCCCGTAACATTCCCGAGGACAACAATGCTCGGCGCGCTGAGCGATTATGTGGCTCACGCGTGGGAGTGCAATTTTCAGCCCATGGGCAGTAATATGGGTATACTGCCGCCGCTTGATGAGGAGTTCCGCGGCAAGGACGGCAAGCAGAGGAAGTACGCGGCGCTTGCGGAGAGGGCGCTTGCCGATCTGGACAAGGCTTTGAAAAAGTCGTGAGGATAATTATGAAAACGAAGAAGTCAACTTGTGCTATTATCGCCGCCGTCATAATTGCGGTTGTTGCGGCGGTCATCCTTGCGTTAAATTCATATTTCGTGTTTATCGGCGGTGAAGCTATCCGAAAAGACAGCACGGAAGTGGAAATAGATTTTATGGATAAGAAGATCGGCAGAGACCTGAAAAGGCTTGACAGGTTCTCAAAAATGGATAGTCTTTGGTTGAAATTTATTTCCGATGACGATAATACCGAATACATTCCTCGGGTCAAGGGTGTAGAAAGGCTTACTATTCCTTTTTCAAAAATAAAAAGCACGGATTTTTTGAACAATTTTGAAAATGTCCGATATCTGCATTTTGTATCGTCAAACATTGACTTTGAAAATCTTTCGGATGAGGCGTCTATAGAAAAATTAGAATTGTGGTCGTGCAATACGCAAAATTTTGACAAGGTAGGCAAATGCCCTGCGATAAAGGAGATAAGCATATTCCAAAGCAATTTGAGCGGTGAAGGAATGGACTATATTTCGGAGCAGTTTGACAGCCAAATCCTGTCGGAGTTTGACTATATAACCGCACTTGAGATAACGAATATGAGCATTTCCGATATAAGCGGCTTTCTGGATATGAAGTCTTTGAAGGATTTGTCCGTTAAAAGGTACACTCTCGACGAACCGCCGATAACCGAGACGCAGGCGGAAGAGCTTCGCAAAGCGGGAATAAACGTTACGGTGTATAACGAAAAACAAAACTTCGGAAATTGATCTTCCGAAAGAACGGAGTAATTATGAAGATTGTAATAGACGGCTTCGGCGGCGACAATGCTCCCGACGAAATATTAAAGGGCGCGGCTCTGGCGGTCAATGGACTGGGTATCGACGTTGCGGTAACGGGCGAGGTCGACGTGCTCAAGGCACGTATGGCAGCGCTGAAAATTCCCGAAAACGGTATTGAGTTGGTTCCCGCGGAGGGCGTTATCACCACAGAGGATAACCCCATGTCCGTTGCTAAACAGAAAAGCGGCACGTCAATGGGCGTGGCGTTTAAAATGCTCGCGGACGGCAAGGCTGACGCGTTCATCTCGGCGGGCAGCACGGCGGCTATCGTAGTCGGGGGACGTACTTATGCAAAGCGTATCGAAGGCGTTAAGAAAGCCGCGCTCGTGCCCCTTATGCCGTGCTCCGGAGGAAAACGCTTTTGTGTATTGGACGGCGGCGCGAATATCAACTGCACCCCCGAAATGCTGCGCCTTTTCGCGATACTTGGGAGCTGCTTTATGAAAACGACAATGGGTGTTGCAAATCCGCGCGTGGGCTTACTTAATAACGGTACCGAGGATGAAAAGGGTCGTGAATTGGAGCATGAAACGAAAGCGTTGCTTGAGAAAACGCCGATAAACTTCGTGGGATATGTTGAAGCGAGAGAGGTTCCTCTCGGCGCGGTGGACGTTTTGATAACCGACGGCTTTACGGGCAACGTGTTCCTCAAGGCCTGCGAGGGTATGGGCGTACTTATGAAGGACGCGCTGAAGTCGATGTTCTTCGCGAATATAATAACGAAACTGGGCGCGCTTTGCGTGAAGTCCAAGCTGACCGAATTCACCAAGCAGATGGACTACAAGGAGATAGGCGGCTCGCCGCTGCTCGGCACGGCTAAGCCCGTTTTCAAGGCGCACGGCAGCAGCGATGCGAAGGCGTTCTTCGGAGCGTTCAGACAGGCGAAGATGTTCGTCGAAAACAACGCCATCGAGGAAATGACCAAGGCGGTGTCGGCGCTGGAGGCGTTGGAGGGAGGGGCGGAAAATGGCTGATTTGGGCGAGCTTGAGGAGAAGATCGGCTACAAGTTCAGCGATCAGAGTTATTTAAAACGCGCAATGACCCATTCAAGCTACTCGGGCGGCAAGAACAACGGCAGTAACGAGCGGCTGGAATTTCTCGGCGACAGCGTGCTGCAAATTACCGTGTCGCAGTACCTTTTCACGAATATGACGACAGTTCCCGAGGGCGGGCTGACAAAGCTCCGCGCGTCGATAGTATGCGAGAACTCGCTGTACAATTTCGCCAAGCGCATTGACCTCGGCAAGTACATTCTGCTCGGCAAGGGCGAGGAGATGACGGGCGGCCGCGACAGGCGTTCGATACTCGCGGACGCGTTTGAAGCGCTTATCGCGGCGGTATATCTCGACGGTGGAATGGACGAGGCGGCACGTATGATATTATCGTTCGTGCCGAGTATCGAGGCGCTAAAGTCGGGCAAGGTAAAGCTCGGCGACTACAAGACGATATTGCAGGAGATAATCCAGCAGAACCCCGAGGAGCATATATCCTACAATGTCTCCGAGAATGAGGAGCCGTCGCACCACAAGACGTTTTTCGCGGACGTACTGCTGAACGGACAAGTCATAGGCAGCGGCAGCGGTCAATCCAAAAAGGAGGCAGAGCAAGCCGCAGCGAAGGAAGCTGTAAAGCTTATGGGTTATGAAACAGACTAACCTTTCGATATTTATCCCGCATATTGGCTGTCCGCATATGTGCAGCTTCTGCGATCAGCGGAGCATTTCGGGCGAGCAGTCCGCGCCGACTCCGGAGAAGGTCAAGACTGTTCTCGAGGAGCAGGCGGCGCACCTTACCAAGCGCGGAATGACGGCGGAGATTGCGTTCTTCGGCGGCAGCTTTACGGCTATTCCGCGCGGTTATATGTTGGAGCTCCTCGAGACTGCAAAGGCGGCTGTTGAGCGGTTTCCGTGCTATACGGGAATTCGCTGCTCGACGCGCCCCGACTGTATTGACGGGGAGATCGTCGACGTTCTGAAAAGATACGGCATAACGGCTGTCGAACTTGGAGCGCAGTCCATGAACGACGAGGTGTTAGCCGCGAACGACCGCGGACATACCGCCAAGGACGTTCGCAGAGCCTCCGCGCTGATAAAGCAAAGCGGTATCAAGCTCGGCTTGCAGATGATGACGGGACTGTACAAGGACACTCCCGAACGCTGTCTTGAAACGGCGGACGAATTCATAAAGCTCGCGCCGAAGACCGTTCGCATATATCCGACTGTAATATTGAAAAATACGCGGCTGGGTGAGCTTTTCGAGTGCGGAAAATACAGATCGTTTTCTTTTGAGGAAACAGTGGATCTATGCGCGGGACTGCTGCAAAAATTCTTGTGCAGCGGTATAAAAGTTATACGTCTTGGACTGCACGCAAGCCCCGATGTTGAACGCGAAATGCTGGGCGGAGTTTATCATCCCGCGCTGCGTGAGATTGTCGAGAGCAGAATATTTCTTAATGATATGAAATCACGGCTTGCGGAGCTTGAAAAAGGTCATCATCTTATTTACACCGATCCTAAAAATATTTCAAAGGCGATAGGACAGAAGAAGTGTAACGTTAAGGCTCTCGCGGAGCTTGGATATGAAATTTACATATTGCCCCTTGACGGGGAATATTTACTTATAAAATAAAGGCTGGTACAGATGTTATTTAAAACTCTTGAAATACAAGGTTTCAAGTCCTTTGCCGATAAAACCGTGCTGTCGTTTGATACTAAGACCACGGCGGTAGTCGGCTCAAACGGCAACGGAAAGAGCAATATTTCGGACGCGCTGCGGTGGGTAATGGGCGAGCAGGGCGCTAAAACCCTGCGCGGCGAGAAAATGGAGGATGTTATCTTCCACGGTACCGTCGAGCGCAAAGCTATGGGATTTGCGAGGGTGGCGCTGACTATTGACAACGCCGACAGAGCTCTTTCGATAGACGCGGACGAGGTAGTTATCTCGCGCAAGCTGTACCGCTCGGGCGAGAGCGAGTACCTTATAAACGGAAAGAAGTCGCGGCTTCGTGATATTCAGGAGCTGCTTATGGGCACGGGTCTCGGTCGCGACGGTTATTCAATAATCGGACAGGGCAGGGTTGCGGAGATAATCAACGCCCGCGATACTCAGCGCCGCGAGATATTCGAGGAGGCGGCGGGTGTTTCGCTGTTCCTTCACAAGAAAGCGGATGCGGAAAAACAGCTCGCTCAGGCGGAGGATAACATTATCCGTCAGCGCGACTTGATACGCGTCGATGAGGAGCGCCTGCCTATACTGAAAAAGCAGTCGGAAAAGGCTATACTCGCGTCGGAATTATTGGCGCAGAAAAAGGAGCTCGAGATATCCGTCTCGGTCGCGAGACTTAACGAAAAGCGCGAGGAGCTCACCAAGCTGAACGACGATCTGCTGCTCAACAGGGGAGAGTGCGAGCATTACGAGCGCGATATTGAAAAAGCACAGGAGCAGATAGAAAAGCTCGGCGACGACAAGTTGTCCGCGCAGGGCAGACTTGAGCGCGTGCGTTCGAGCATACAGACCGCCAACGATGAGCTTTCGGAAAAGCGCTCTGGAATTTCTGTCGCGGAAAATGACCTAAAGCATAACGAACAGCGCCGCGTGGAGCTTACCGAGCAATTAAAGAACGCGGAGCAGAACAGCCGCACGTTTGATACGCAGATAGAGCGGATCAACGCCGAGATAACCGAAAAGCAGGCGACCGCGGACAAGCTTGAAAAGCAGTCCAAAGAATTGCAGGATAAGCTTGACGAGATCTCAAAGCAGAATATCGAGGCGGGTGAGGAGTATTCCGCGCTCGAGAGCGAGATCGCCGCGGCGCGTGCCGAACAGACCAAGCAGGAGCTTGCCGCGTCGCTCGCAAGGCGCACCGCGGACGAGATTACCGAGCAGAAAAACGGCTTTCTCGCCGACCTTTCCGAGGGAGAAAACAAGATAAACGGTTATAAGGACGAGCTTTCCGAGGTGCGGAAAACCGCCGAAAAGAACGCCGAGGAAAGGGCTGCCGCGCAAAATAAATCCGCGGGAATGGAGCGCCTTGCCGAGGGTAAGAGAAAACGCCTTAACGAAGCGCGGACGGCTCTCGAGCAGGAGAACTCAAAGCTTGGCGAAAAGCAGCAGCGCTACAAAGTCCTTTCCGATATCGAGAAGAGCAAGGAGGGGTATTCCCGCGCCGTAAAGGAGATAATCACGGCGGGCGAGCAGGGCAGACTTACGGGTATACACGGCATTGTAGCTGACGTAATCACCGTGCCCGAAAAGTATGTGACCGCGATCGAAACGGTTTTGCAGTCCGTAATGCAGAATATTATAGTCGACAACGAGGAAACCGCGAACCGCTGTATCCGTTTTTTAAAGGAAACGAACGCGGGTCGTGCAACGTTCTATCCGCTCACCTCGATGAAGGGCAGACACCTCAACGAGCCGCGACTTCAGAACGAGGCAGGCTTTGAGGGCATCGCGAGCGAGCTTGTGGAGTGCGGCGACGAGTACGCGCAGATAATCGGCAATCTGCTTGGACTGACGGCGGTGGTGGACGATATCGACACAGCGACCGTTATCGGCAAGAAGTACGGTTACAGATTTCGTATCGTCACATTGGACGGTCAGCTCGTCAATGCGGGCGGTTCGTTTACTGGCGGCTCGCGCATAAACAGGGGCGGCATTATCTCGCGTAAACAGGAGCTTGACGCGCTTTACGGCGAGATAACCAAGCTCCGCGAGAGCGTCAAGACTAAGAACGAGGAATTCGAGCGTTACAGAGCCGAGGTCGCGAAATTCACAATTGAGACCGAGGGAATGGCGGACAGGATACGCGAGCTCGAGCAGGAGGATATCCGCACAAGCGCGGAGATATCCAGATTGACGAGCCTTATCGAGCAGCTTGAAAATCAGGGCGAAAGCTCTCGTCTGACCTTGCAGCGTTTCGATTATCAGATAAAGCAGCAGACCGACATAATCACCGCTGCCGAAAAGGAGACGGCAGTGCTGTCGGAAAAGATAAACGAGCTTGAACAGAAGCACGAGGAGCAAAGCGGAGAGCGCTCCGACGCGGAGAACAAGATCAGAGAGATATCCGAAAAGATACTCAAGTTCAACAACGACAGACTGGACTCGCTGCACGACATTGACTTGAAAAAGCAGCAGATAAAGAATATTGAGGATAACCGCAGGACGCTGCTTGAGAACAGCGGCGGCTATCAGCAGGCAATGAGCGAGCTTGACAAGAACGATCGTGCTATCCGCGAGAAAATAGAGCGTATCAAGCGCGAGATAGAGGCGAGCAGCGGCGAGCTTTCCGAAAAGAACGAGGAGATCACGACATTGACGAACGAAATAAACGCGGTCGACAAGCGTATCAACGAACTCCATCAAGACATTGCCGAGGCGAACCGCAACAAGGAAAAATTCACGCGAGAGGTCGCGAGGCTTGACGAGCGGCAGGTGGCTCTGCAAAAGGAGTACGACAAGATAGTCTCACTGCTTTTCGACAGCTACAACCTCACCGTGTCGCAGGCGGCGGAGCAGGCGGAGGTACCCGAAAATCTCCTAGCCGCCGAGAACGATCTCACCGAGCTTAGCAAGCGCATAAGCGCCATGGGTATCGTTAATATGGAGAGTATCGAGGAGTACGAGATAGTATCTCAGCGGTACGAGTTCCAGTCGGCGCAGCTGCGCGATATTGAGGACGCGAAGCGCGAGCTTGAAAAGCTTATCGAACAGCTCACGGGCGACATCAAAAAGCAGTTTTTGGAGAGTTTTTACGATATTAACAAGCACTTTAAGGAGATATTCGTGCAGATATTCGGACCGGGCGCTCACGCCGAGCTGGAGCTTACCAACCCCGACGACGTGCTTAATTCGGGCATCGAGATAAACGCAGCGCCTCCGGGCAAGGTAATAAAGAATCTTATTTCGCTGTCGGGCGGCGAGCAGACCATGGTTGCTATCACGATTTATTTCGCGATATTAATGCACCGCCCCACGCCTTTCTGTATGTTGGACGAGGTCGACGCAGCGCTCGATGTTGTGAACGTCGAGAAGTACATCGGTTACTTAAACCGCTTCAGCCGCCGTACTCAGCTTATGATAATCTCTCACCGCCGCGGCACTATCGAGGGCTGTTCGGTGCTGTACGGCGTTTTTATGCAGGAAAAAGGAGTATCGCGCCTGTTGAGACAGGAGCTTACCGATGAGCTGGACGGCGTAACAAATTAACTAGAGCCGACATATCAAAGGACGAAGAGCCGCTTATACCCGACGTAATTGTCAACGCGGATAAGGCAGTTAAAACTCTGTATGAGATCGCCGCAAAAGCGCAGAAGGAGATAAACAATGGGATTATTTGATAAATTCAAGAGAAAAAAGATAGTTGACGTTCCAGAGGAGGACGAAAACGTTCGGAGCGCGGATAGCTCGGAAAGCACTGAAAATGCCGCACCCTCCGAAAGCTCGGACAACGGCGGACGGGCTTCGCTGCTGGAGCGCCTGCAGGGCGGCACTCCGATATTCACCGACCACGAGGCGGATATCGAGTATATGGAGGAGTACGAGGCTCAGCAAAAGGAGGAAAGCCTGTACCGTCTGCGCGAGGGCTTGAAAAAGACCAAAGACGGCTTTGTGAACAAGGTCGAGCTGCTTATAAATTCGTTCACCAAGATAGACGAGGACTTCTTCGATGAGCTTGAGGAAACGCTGATACTTTCCGATATCGGTGCGGAAACAAGCGCGGATATCTGTGACAAGCTCCGCGCCGAGGTAAAGCGCACGGGAACTACCGAGCCCGCGGACGTCAAGCAGATGTTAAAGGATATCATTTCGGAGATACTCACGGGCGGAAACGAGATGAAGCTCGAGACCAAGCCGTCGGTGATAATGGTTATCGGCGTAAACGGCGCGGGAAAGACGACGACTATCGGCAAAATGGCGGCGCGTTTCAAGGCGGGCGGCAACAAGGTGATTGTGGCGGCGGCGGATACGTTCCGCGCGGCGGCGATAGATCAGCTCAACGTCTGGACGGAGCGCGCGGGCGTTGAGATCGTCAAGCACGGCGAGGGCAGCGACCCCGCGGCTGTGGTGTTCGACGCGATCTCGGCGGCAAAGGCGCGCGGTGCGGACATAGTGCTGTGCGATACCGCGGGACGTCTGCATAACAAGAAGAACCTTATGGAGGAGCTGAAAAAGATCGCGAGGATAATTTCGCGCGAGCTCCCCGAGGCGAGCGTGGAAACGCTGCTCGTCCTCGATGCGACGACGGGTCAGAACGCGGTAAATCAGGCGCGGCTGTTCAACGAAACGGCGGACATTACGGGAATAGTGCTTACAAAGCTCGACGGCACGGCAAAGGGCGGAATAATTATTCCGATCAAGAACGAGCTAGGTCTGCCCGTAAAGTTGGTCGGCGTGGGCGAGAAGATAGAGGACTTGCAGGAGTTTATCCCCGAGAATTACGTCAACGCGCTGTTTGATTGAGGACGGTTTTTTATGGATTATACGATCATTGATCCGAATATCTGGGAACGGAAAGAGTATTTTGAACATTATTTATCGGCGGTTCCCTGCACATACAGTATGACAGTAAAGCTGGATATCACAAATATCAGGCAAAAAGGATTGAGATTGTATCCGACAATGCTGTATTTGCTGACTGCGTCGGTAAATCGACACGAGCAGTTTCGTATGAAATTCAACGATCACGGTGAATTGCTCCTTTATGCCAATATGGAGCCGTGTTATACGGTGTTTCATAAGGAAACCAAAACCTTTTCCAATATATGGACAAGCTTTTCGGACGATTATGAAATGTTTTGCCGACTTTATGAAGAAGACGTTGAACACTATGGGAGCATAGAACGTTTTATGGCAAAACCCGATCTTCCCGAAAACAGCTTTACGGTTTCAATGCTTCCGTGGACAACATTTGACGCTTTCAATCTGAATGTTTCCGATTTCAGATATTTACCCCCTATTTTCACAATCGGGAAATTTGTTGAGGATAACGGACGTTTTTATCTTCCCTTGGCGGTTCAGGTACATCATGCTGTCTGCGACGGATTTCACGTCTGCTGTTTTATAAACGATTTGCAGTCCCAAATTGACGGTATGTGAAAATAGAGCTAATATACACCCAAACGCCAATTCAAGGTATTGACATCTTGAAGATTATGTGATATAATAAAAGGCAACAATTTTTGATGAAAGGATCATTTTCAATCATGGAACATCACCGATCGAGTGAAGAACAAGGCACCGTACCCGAACCTACGGACGGTATTTGCCGAAAACGTCTGATAATCGCGTCCAACAACGCGGGGAAGATACGCGAGTTCAAGGAGCTTTTGTCTCCGTTCGGGTTCGAGGTCATCTCAATGCGAGACGCGGGCTTTGACGAGGAGATCGTCGAGGACGGCGACACGTTCGAGGAGAACGCGCATATCAAGGCGCGCGCGGTCTGGGAGGCTACAAAGACCCCGACTATCGCGGACGACAGCGGTCTGGAGATAGACTTTCTGGACGGCGCTCCGGGAGTGTATTCGGCGCGGTACGCGGGCGAGGGAGCGGACGATAAGGCGCGCTGCCAAAAGGTTTTGGACGAGATGCACGGCGTTGCGAGGGAGCTTCGCGACGCGAGGTTTGTGTGCTCGATTTATTTCATATACGCCGAGGACGACGAGTATTCCGTAAACGGAGAGGTCCGCGGATACATAGGGGAGAAGCCCAAGGGCAAGAACGGCTTCGGCTATGACCCGATCTTTATGCTGAACGACGACGACAGCATGGCGACTATCGGCGACGAGGAGAAAAATAATATATCTCACCGCGCGAACGCGTTCGGACAGCTTTCTAAGATATTGGAGGAGAAATTTTCATAAATGCTGACAAGTAAACAAAGAGCGCATCTTCGCTCAATAGCGCAGAGCTATAATCCGATATTCTATATCGGAAAGCTCGGCATTACCGACGAGATAATAAATCAGCTAGAACACGCGATAAATGCGCGTGAGCTTATAAAAATAGGGGTTCAGGAAAGTTGCGTGTATAACGCGCGCGAGGCGGCGGACATTATCGCGCCGCAGCTCAGCGCCGAGGTTGTCGCCGTTATCGGTCGGAAATTCGTGCTCTGGCGCAGGAGCCGCGACCCGAAAAAGAGGGTGATCGAGCTTGATTAAGACGGGAATTTTCGGCGGCGCGTTCAATCCCGTGCATAACGGTCACGTCAATCTTGCCAAGGAAGCGATAGAGCAGCTTAAGCTGAGAAAGCTGCTTGTTATCCCGACGTTCGAGTCGCCGCATAAGGCTACAAAGCTGTTGTCGTTTGACGAGCGCACCGAGATGTGCAGACGCGCGTTTGAGAATATCTCGGACAAATGCGAGGTTACGGTGAGTGATATCGAGCGGAAAATGGGCGGCGTAAGCTACACGATAAACACGATACGCGAGCTTGCGAAACAGTCCCGCGACGAGCAGTTCTATCTGCTTATCGGCGGCGATATGCTGTTTTCGTTCCGGGAATGGTACAAGTACGAGAGCATACTCAAGGAAAGTAAGGTCTGCGCTGTCGCCAGAGGCGGCGATAATTTCACCGATATGCTTGAATTTGCGGCGGAAATGGGCAGGGTAAAGGTTCTGCCGACAAACGTCGTGGACGTTTCGTCAACGGAGGTACGCCGGAAGATCGCCGAGGGTGCGGATATATCGGAGCTTGTGCCGCAGAACGTTGCGGAATACATCGCGGAAAACGATTTGTACAGAGGTTGAGAAGTTGAGTAAGTATGTGGATTACGACCAATACGAGGACTTGCTGAAGGAGCGGCTGTCGAAAAAGCGCTTTCAGCACAGTATGAACGTAGCTGAGGAGTGCTTCAGGCTCGCGGAGAAGTTCGGCGCGGATAAGCAGCGGTGCTATCTTGCGGGAATGTTGCACGATATAATGAAGGAAGACCTGCCCGACAGGCAGAAGCAGTACACAGTCGACAGCGGGCTGTCCCCGGATCCCGCCGAGCTTGCCGCAAGGGCGCTCTGGCACGGCGTTGCGGGAGGATATTACGTCCGCGAGATACTTCATATCGACGACGACGAAGTGATACGCGCGGTACGCTATCACACCGTAGGCTGCGCGAGAATGAGCGATCTGGAAAAGATAGTGTATCTCGGCGATATGATCTCGGACGAGCGCAGCTACAAGGGCGTTGAAAAAATGCGCGAGTATTGCTACAAAGACCTCGATCTGGCAATGTCCGTGGCGCTGATCTATCAGATAAGCTGCGTATGCAGCAAGTGCGGCGCGCTGCCGCTTTCAACGTTTGAAGCATATAATTATTATCTGCAATTCAATAAAAATAAGGAGAGCCTATGACCGACAGAGAAGAATTAGAGATCGCCGTAAAGGCGCTTGATGATAAGAAAGCAACGAAAATCACCGCTTTAAAGGTCGGTGATCTGACGATACTCGGTAACTATTTCGTGATAGCGTCCGCATCCTCGACCACGCAGGTCAAGGCGCTTGCCGATGAGGTTGAATACCGTATGGAGCAGGCTGGCGTTACTCCCAAGAGCATTGAGGGAGCGCAGAGCAGAAACTGGATCGTGCTGGATTATATCGACATTATCGTGCATATCTTCCTTGAGGAAACGCGCGAGTTTTACCAACTCGAGCACCTCTGGGCGGACGGCGAACCCGTTGATATTTCGGGAATAATAGCCGAGTGATACCGTGCGGCGTTGAGAGATTTTGGTTAAAAGTGCCAAAAAATGAAAAGTGTATAAATTTTTTGAATAATCTCTTGACAAATCTGACGATATGCTGTATAATAATTCATATACTTTAAATGTATAGCTACTACTTGTAGGTAACCTATGCCCGGTGGCAAAGGGAGGGAAAATATAAATGGCAGAAATTCGTCTTGGTAAAAATGAATCTCTTGATACCGCTCTTAAGCGTTTCAAGCGTTCATGCGCAAGGGACGGCGTTCTTGCTGAAGTTCGTAAAAGAGAGCATTACGAAAAGCCTTCGGTAAAACGTAAAAAGAAGTCCGAAGCTGCTCGCAAGCGTAAATTCTGATTTTGCGCTTATTAACAGAAAAAACGGTTGAAGCGGGCAGTTTTTGTCCGCTTTAATTGCTTTCGATGGACTTTTCCCTTTCATACAACACCGCATTCGGGGAGGAAATATGAGTTATAAAATGTATAAACTGGACTTCGGCTGGGAGATAGCCGTGCCGGAGGGCTGGATAATGGAAAAAAGGGGACAGGGAAGCTGCATTTTCTACCCGGAGAATCCCGAGGACGAGACCACAATATACGCGTCCGCGTTCCATTCCGAGGATCATAAGCTGCTCACGCCCGAAAGTCTGATGAAGAGCGCGTTTGAAAGGAGCATTCCCGAAAATTCCGAAGCGCTGGATATTCCGACAAGACTGCACTGTAAAGCGTTTACGCAGCTTGGCGCGGATGGGGTCTACCGTATAGGCGCGGGATTTTACACCGAGGGAGAGCTGTTGTCGCTGAACGTCTACGCAAAGAACGAGGAAAAGGCGAACGAGGCAGCTTCCGGCTTTTCGCATACCAAGTTCACGCGCGGGGGGAAAAATGCTTTTTAAACCGACATTCTGGCTGAAAAACGTTCTTATGATAGACGAAAATTTTCTTTATGAGCACAATGTTTCGGCAATGGTCCTCGACATGGACAACACGTTGTCCATGCACGGAAATCCCGCGGCAGAGGACGGCGTTATGGAATGGCTGGAGAAAATGCGTAGTCTGGGAATTAAAATGCGCGTTGTGTCCAACAATAACACGAAGCGCGTCGCGCCGCTTGCCGAGATACTGGGACTGCCGTTCACCGCGAACGGAGCAAAGCCGTTGACATTCGGAGTAAACCGCGCCGTAAAGGCAATGGGCGCAAAGAAGTCCGAAACGCTGGTTATAGGGGATCAGATATTCACCGACGTTATGGCGGGAAATCTGGCGGGAATACGCACGGTTCTGGTAGAGCCTTTTCATCTGGAAAAGACATGGACGTTCCGCTTGAAAAGACGGATAGAGAGCATTGTGTTCCAAAGAAATTACGATGATCTGGAGTTGAAATAATGATTACATTCGGACCGGGAGGAAATTCCGTCAGTTGGGGAAAACGCAGATTTCCCGCGGATCTGCCTCAGTATCTGAAGGAGTTTGGACTAAACGGCTATGAGATCGAGTGCGGGCGCGGAGTGCGCATTAGCGAGGCGACCGTGCGCGGTCTGCCTGAGCTTGCCCGGGAGCACGGGATATACGTCACGCTGCACGCTCCGTATTTTATATCGCTGTCGTCCGTCGAGGAAGAAAAGCGCCTGAACAGCGTTAATTACATTCTCGAGTCGGCAAAGGCGGCAAAGTCCGTCGGCGCGCGGAAGATAGTTGTACATTCGGGCTCGTGCTCGAAAATGACAAGAGCCGAGGCGACCTACCTTGCCAAGCATACGCTCACGCTCGCGCAGAAGTCGCTTGACGACAACGGGCTTTCCGATATCATTATCTGCCCCGAGACTATGGGCAAGATAAATCAGCTCGGCACGCTCGAGGAGGTGCTTGAGCTGTGCGCGGTCGATGAGAGATTTCTGCCGGCGGTGGATTTCGGACACCTCAACGCGCGGACTCTCGGCGGTATCAGATCGCGTGGGGATTACGCGAAAATGCTTGACCTTATTGAGAACGAGCTCGGTTACGAGCGCCTGTCGAATATGCACGTGCATTTCAGCAAGATAGAGTACACGGCGGGCGGCGAGAAACGTCACCTTACCTTCGCGGACAAGCAGTACGGTCCGCAGTACGAGCCGCTTATGGAGGAATTCCACAAGCGCTCTTTGCAGCCGTCGATAATCTGCGAGAGCGATGGTACTCAGGCGGAGGACGCCGCGGAAATGAAAAAATACTTCGAGAGCTTATAAATATATGGAGGAAATTATGAAAATTCTTGTTATCAACGGTCCGAATTTAAGTCTTCTGGGCGAGCGCGAGCCTGCCGTATACGGCGGCGATTCGCTGCAGGCGATAAACGACGAGCTGTTCACGAGGGCGAAGAATATGGGCTATGACATGGCGTTTTTCCAGAGCTCCAGCGAGGGCAGCATTATTGATCGTCTGCATGACGCGCGGCTTGATTGCGTGGGTGTTATCCTCAACGCGGGCGCGTACACTCATTACAGCTACGCGATACGCGACGCGATAGCGGCGATAAATATCCCCGTTATTGAGGTTCATCTCAGCAATATAAACAATCGCGATGAGTTCCGTAAAACGAGCGTTATCGCGCCCGTATGCCGCGGCAGTATCGCGGGCCTCGGGAAGATCAGCTATATGATCGCGCTGAACGCGTTGGATTATCTTTTCGGTGAACAGAAATGAGCCGTGTGGACAATATCGTTGAGTGGCTTCCCGACGAGCGCAGCGCAGCGCTGATAACTTCTTCGCTGTCGCTGAGGTATATATGCGGTTTTCCGATTGAGAACAGCATTTTGCTGGCATTTCACGAGCGCTGTATACTGTTTGTGACGGCGCGTGATTTCGAGGAGGCGAACGCGAAAGCTGACGGCTTTTCGGTTCAGGTGCTCAGCAGCGGCAGGCAAATGCTCGAGTTGCTGATAAAGTACAGTATAAAGCGAATTTATACCGAGGCAGACAAAATCACCGTCGCTGAGTTCAACACCTACAAGGAACAGCTCCATTACGCGGATGTTCTCGCATCGGAGGAGCTTTCGGAAAAGTTGGTGCAAATGCGGACGGTGAAATCCGATGAGGAGATAGTCGCTATACTGAACGCGCAGAAGATATGCGACAAGGCATACGAGCGTATTCTTTGCACCGCGCGCAAGGGAATGACCGAGCGGCAGATCGCAGCGCTGCTGGGATTTTATATAATGGATTACGGCGCGGAGGATATCGCGTTTCCGACGATAGCGCTCTCTGGTGAAAACACCGCAAATCAGCGCGCCAAGCCGTCCGACAGGCAGATACGCGACGGCGATTTCCTTATTCTGGAATTCGGTGCTAGGTATAACGGTTACTGCGCGTCAATGTGCAGGACGGTCGCGGTCGGTTCGATAGACTCGACGCGCGATAATATGTACAATGCGGTATCGTGTGCGCTGCAGGACGGGCTCAAGACGCTCCGCGCGGGAATAGGCGGAAAGGTTGCCGACAGCGTGGCAAAGGCGACGCTCAACGCATGGGGCGCGGATAAATACTGTTCGGTGAATTTTGCGCACGGGATAGGTCTGGAGGCTGTCGAGCCGCCTTTTCTACGGCAGGGGAGCAGCGTCACGCTGAAAGCCAAGACCGCGCTCTCGACCACTTGCGGGATAAGCACGGGACGTTTCGGTGTAAAAATAGGCGATATCGCCGTGCTGACCGAGGAGGGCTGCGCCGACCTTACAGCCGCCACAAAAAGCCTCGTGCACATATGACGGCGGTCACGAATAACGATAACGCGCAAAAAATGAAATAATTTCGAGTTTTTTATAAAAAGTGCTTGAAATATTCGCCGAAATTTGGTACAATATAGATTGAGATGTGTTTTCCCGAGTTTTGGTTTTCGGGTCAATATAATTATTATTAATAACTATTTGGAGGTTCGCTATGATTACAGCGGGAGATTTCAGAAACGGAATGACATTTGAAGAGGACGGAAACGTAATGCAGATCATCGAGTTCCAGCACGTAAAGCCGGGCAAGGGTGCTGCGTTTGTTCGTACCAAGGTAAAGAACGTTATCACGGGTTCGGTTGTTGAAAAGACCTACAACCCGTCCGCAAAGTTCCCCACGGCTTTTGTTGAGAGAAAGGACATGCAGTATTCCTACTCCGACGGCGAGCTGTATCACTTTATGGATCAGGAGACCTACGAGGATGTTCCCGTAAACGCAAGCGAGGTCGGCGATAATTTCAAGTTCGTCAAGGAAGAGATGATGTGCAAGGTACTGTCCTACAAGGGCAAGGTATTCGGTGTTGAGCCTCCCAATTTTGTAGAGCTTACCGTTACACAGACCGATCCCGGTTTCGCGGGCAATACTGCTACAAACGCGACCAAGCCCGCAACTCTCGAGACGGGCGCGGAGATCCGTGTTCCGCTGTTCATTAACGAGGGCGAGGTCATCAGAATTGATACGCGTACAGGCGAATATATGGAGCGCGTAAAGTAATTTTACAGCGGTTAACGGTAAAATGTTCACTATGGCAGTGCATAACAGCATCGCCGAAAAAACAGCAACGTTTTAGTGTAGCATGAGTAAAAGTCGCAAGCAACGGTGACGATGGAGTTACTGTTGACTAGCGAACGAAGCACAGTGAACGGTGCGAGCTTTTGCTTTTTAAGATAGGAGTTTAAGTATGACTATTGGTGAAAAGGTATCTTATTTGAAGGGTCTGGCTGAGGGTCTGAATACCGATGACAAGATCGTCAGCGGTATACTTGACGTACTTGCGGATATCGCGGAGAACCTCGCTGAGGTTGACGAGGAGCTTGACGATGTGGCTTCGGTGATGACCGATATCGAGGAGAGCCTTGCTGATATCGAGGATGAGGTTTACGGCGTTGATGACGAGGATGACGATTATTACGACGATATCGACGAGGAGCTTGCCGATATGTATGAGACCGTTTGTCCCAGCTGCGGAAACGCTATCCGTTTTGATTACGAGCAGGCAAACGCGGGCGGAATGGACTGCCCCAACTGCGGAAAGCACCTTGTTTTCGAGCTCGACGAGGACGAGTCGGAAGAGCTGTAATTGGTTGATTGCGCGGTTTTTTCGCGCGGAAATTGACATAAAACCTGCTCTTGCGTCAAGAACAGGTTTTATTTTTTGGAGGTAGAAAGATGAGCTGGCGGGATAATTTGATCAATATCGAGCCGTATGTTGCGGGCGAACAGCCGAATAAAACTGATTTTATAAAGCTGAACGCAAACGAAAACCCCTATCCGCCGTCGCCTAAGGCAATAGCCGCGATCCGTGATTTCAGCGCGGAAAATCTGAAAAAGTACCCCAGCGCGAACGCCGTGCCGCTTGTAAACGCGATAGCAAAGCGCGAGGGCTTGCAGCCCGAAAACGTGTTCGCGGGGAACGGTACCGACGACGTACTTTCGCTGGCGTTTCGAGCGTTTTTCAATTCGGACAAGCCGATAATTTTTCCCGATATTACATACTCGTTCAATACGGTGTGGTGCGATATTTTAAATATTCAGTACGAAACGATACCCGTTGACGAGGATTTCAACATAAATCCCGCGGACTACGCGCGGCCGAACGGCGGCGTCGTTGTCGCAAACCCGAACGCTCCGACCTCTATCGGGCGCGGACTTGACTTTATCCGCGATATACTCGACCATAACCGCGACAGTGTGGTTATCGTCGACGAGGCGTATGTGGATTTCGGCGGAACGACCGCCGTGCCGCTGCTTAAAGAGTATGACAATCTAGTCATTACGCGCACGTTCTCAAAATCGCGCAGTATGGCAGGGATGAGGCTTGGCTGGGCAATGGGCGGAAAAGAGGTCATCTCGGCAATATACGCGGTAAAGGACAGCATGAACAGCTACCCCGTCGACAGCATAGCGCAGGCGGCAGGCGTTGCGGCAATTGAGGACGAGGAGTATTTCCAAGCGACATTGAAGCGCGTTATCGCGACGCGCATCAGGCTCACGGCAGAGCTGCGCTCAATGGGCTTTACGCTCCCCGACAGTCAGACGAATTTCGTGTTCGCTACTCACCCAAGGTATTACTCAAAGGAGATCTTCGAGTTCCTGAAAACGCGCGATATCTATGTGCGGTGGTTCAACAAGCCGAGGATAGATAATTATCTGCGAATAACCGTCGGTACGGACGGAGAGACGGATATGTTGATATCGGCGTTAAAGGAGGTCATAAAGTGATGGAACTGATCATGCAGCCAAACGGTTCGGCGTGCGGTCAGGCGTGCATTGCCATGATCGCCGTAAAGAGCGTTGAAGATGTGATAAAAGATATGAAAACGGACGGTCCGACAAGTATCGGTCAGCTTATGGATATACTCGATCAATATGGAATAGGGCATGCGGAAAGGAATAAGCGAATATCCAAAAAGAACCCCGTTCCTTATAAGTATTCGATTTTAACGGTGCATACGAATGCGGGATATACACATTGGGCGCTGCTGTATGGCAATAAATATTATGATCCGGAGTTCGGGTTAATCGACGGGGAATATACGTATGGGAAGATCACATCTTTTTTGGAAATATACAGTGAGTAACTGTTATAATTTAGAATTTGTGATTAGTGGTAAGAAATTATGAAGATCGAAACAGAACGTTTGCTCCTGAGAGAGTACACCCTACATGACTTTGACGCGCTATATGAGATAATGTCCGATACCGAAACAATGCAGCACTATCCCAAGCCGTTTGACAAAGAGCGTGTCAGAGGGTGGATAGAATGGAACCTGCAAAATTATAAGGAATACGGATTCGGACTGTGGGCGGTCGTTTTAAAAGAATCTGGCGAATTTATAGGAGACTGCGGCATTACGATACAAAATATTGACGGAGAACTTCTCCCCGAGATCGGTTACCATATTCACAAGAAATATTGGCGGAGAGGCTTTGGCGGCGAGGCGGCAAGAGCAGTCAGGGATTGGGCATTCAAAAATACATCATACAACTGCTTGTATTCGTATATGAAATACACAAATGTCGGTTCATTTTCCACCGCTGTTGCAAACGGCATGAGGAAGATAAAAGAATATCCCGATGAAAAGAACGGAATTTCATATGCCTATGCTATAACACGTGATGAATGGGAAAGACTGATTTAACTGTCTTTTCGTTGAGCGTTACAAACGCTGCAATTTATTTAATAAGACCTGCAAATAAAAGTCAAGGGGTAAAGTGAAGATTTCATCTAATTTTC
>CAJUMS010000023.1 GCA_910587465.1 uncultured Oscillospiraceae bacterium | reverse complement strand
AGATTTTTATTCCACCGCTTCAAGCGGTGGTTTTTTGCGCTAAAGCTACAATAAAAAAGCAAGGTTAAACACCTTGCTTTTTTATTTCCGTATTTACTTACTGCGGCTTGAGTGGTCCGTAATAGTAGCTTGCAGTTGCACCGCCGTCGATCAATATGGTAGAACCCGTGATAAACGCTTCCGCGGGCGACATAAGCCGCTCCGCGACGTTCGCGACCTCGTCCGCGGTCCCGGAACGACCTGCGGGATTTTTCGCGAACATATTCTTGTAGAAGTCGCCGCGCGTTCCCCACTTGACAGCCTCCGCCATAACGCGCTTTTCATTGCAGCGCTTAGCCATCTGATAAGCGTGAAAAGTGTCGCGGATATTTCACTGTGCTTTTGAGTCTCGGCGATCAGTTTCACGATAGACTTGCGCGAGGACAGAGCCATTTCCATACCCGCGTCGTTCATAATCTTTACGATAGTATCGGCATTGGCAAGGCTCTTATCGCCGATAACTATTTTCTTTCCGAAGCCTGTTCTATGTGCGATTGCCATGCGATCTGTCCCGCGACCGTTAAAATAACAACGTCTTTTTTCATTTCAATTTCTCCTCTCCGTATGTCAATTTTGTGGCGGATATTTGCGAATTACCGTCTGATGTTCTCCCCGTTTTTATCGGTTATCTTTCTCCATATACTTCATCATTGCGGCTGCGGTTTTCTTCGCGTCCTCCACGGCGTGAACTACGGTGAGCGGTCCCGTGACTACGTCGCCCGCAGCGAACACTCCGGGATGCGTTGTCATGTTGTCCTCATCAACCACCAGTAAGCCCTTGGCGGTACCCGCAAGGTGCTCCGTCGAGAGTATCAGCTTATCCTTGGGGCGCTGACTTACGGCGATGATAACGGAATCCGCGGGAACCAATTCTTCGCCGTCCTCGTAACCCACAATCTTGCCCTCGTCGTTGATTATAGAGGTCTTGAACACGGGTCCCTCGGGGTCTATGCGCACTATCTGTTTTCCGTAGATAAACTCCGCTCCGTCAAGCTTTGCGTAGCTCATCTCATGAGAGCTTGCCGAGGCGTGTATGCCGCGCGAGAAAAGCATTACGCGCTGCGCTCCGTAGCGGAACGCAGTCCGCGCAACGTCCATTGCCACGTTGCCCATACCGATAACGGCAACCGCTTCCCCAAGCTCGTGATGACGAGGATTTTCAAGATAGGAGATACCGAAATGAACGTTGGCAAGGCACTCGCCGCGGATATTCAGCGTTCTCGGCCGCCACGCTCCCGTTCCGACGAATACTGAATCGTAGCCGTCGCGGAAAAGGTCGTCTATTTTCAGTGCGCCGCCGATAGTCGTATTAAGGCGCACCTGTATCTCCAGCTTTTCGAGCAGCTGTTTGTAGCGATCGATGACAGTGTTTGAGAGACGGAACTCGGGAATTCCGTAACGGAGCATACCGCCGATGTCGTTCTTGCGTTCGAAAATAGTCACGCTGTAACCGTTCTTCGCCAGTATAATGGCAACGGTAAGCCCAGCGGGTCCCGAACCGATAACGGCGACGCGCTTTCCGTTTTTTGGAGCGCAGGCAGGGCGCATACGGCTGAGGTAAGCATCGGAAACAAAGCGCTCGATATCGTAAAACTGAACGGGCGTATCCTTTTTTCCCAGAACGCAGTGACCCGCGCACTGTGCCTCATGATTGCACACGGTAGCGCAGACAACGCTCATGGGATTGTTTTCGAAAAGCTGCTCGCCTGCCTCCATGACTTTGTTTTCCTTGAATTTTTGAATGATCTGCGGTATCGGCGTGTGTACTGGGCAATACTCCATACACCGCGGCTTTTTGCAGTTTAGACAGCGGTTAGCTTCGGTTTCAATTCGCAGCGACATATTCAATACCTCTCTTTATATAACTGTGCCATAAAACGATTACATACCGTAAATATAACATATTCCGAAAAATTTGTCAACCGATTTGCTACGGGATAAAGTGAAAAAGCCAAAAAAGCTTTGTTTTTATCCGTTTTGACAATATATTGTTGACCGAAAGCGCCATAAAAAATCATTTGCCGACAAGCTACCGAACGACCTCGCCCGCGATTATCAGTCCTGCTACCGACGGCACGAACGCGCAGGACGCAGGTACGACGCGCTCGCCGTCTTTGGTCGGAGCGGCGGGCATCTCTGTCGACCATACCGCCTTAAGCCGCTCTATGCCGTGTTTTTTCAGCTCGTGCCGCATTACTCTCGCAAGTGGACAAATGGAGGTCTCGTAGATATCTGACACGCGGAATTTTGTTGGATCCAGCTTATTGCCCGTGCCCATAGAGCTTATCAGCGGCGTTCCCGTTTCACAGCACTTCACCGCGAGCAGAACTTTTGCGCGAACGTCGTCTATCGCGTCGATAACGTAATCGTACCGCGTGAAATCGAATTGGCAGACCGTCGCCTCTGACAGCCGCAGATGATATTTAGTCAATCGCAGCGCGGGGTTTATGTCGAGGAAACGAACCTCGGCGGCATCGGTTTTCGGCAACCCAACCATGCTGTGCAGGGCGATTATCTGACGATTGATATTCGATACCGCGACCTCATCCCCGTCGACAACATCCAGCGCGCCTATGCCGCTGCGCACAAGAGCTTCGGCAGCATGACCACCCACTCCCCCGATACCGAAAACCGCCGCATGACATTCGGAAAGCCGTTTCATTGCGCTTTCTCCGAGCAGACGCTCTGTTCTTGTAAATTCCTCCATCATTATCCCTCTTTGTTCAAATTTTCCGCTTCAATCCGCAGCCTGTAAAATATCCTCGCCCAATCAGTGAACGAGCTTTCATCAAGACTTTGCAGCGTCCGCTTACCGACGCGCCTATCCATTACCGCGAGAATTCGAATAATGCTGTTTTCGCTTTTCAGCGCATCATGTATATGCATATCGGTGAACTCCAACGCCGCGGCGAGGAAATCCATTTCATAATATGTACAGTCCTCGTCCCACTTCTTCTCAAGATCCTTACCGCAGTACTCGCCTGTCTGCTTATAAAGTTCCGACATATCGTGCTCTTGCCTGTACATTTCCATCCATGAAAAGCATACCAGCTCGCACTTATCAAGAAGAATCGCGGCGCGACCGTAGGAATTATGCACCCTGTGATACCGTGTAAGAAAATACGTCACACGACCTTTCAAATCATCACACAGCAGTTTTTCAAGCTGATTTTTCAGTGCTTTCCATGATTTATAACTTTTCATTTTTTCACCTTATATAATTAAGTTGATCTGTATTGATTGCGGTTCTGACGTTGATCATTTCCGAGATCGTTCACTTATCAAAAAACTATGCGGTCAAGCCAAAAAAGCATTCCGAATAGGCAGGCATATTTGACGCTCAACAGTTAAACATTGAATGGCTTGAGAGCTGTTGTCCAATATCGACCTGGACAAAATAACACAAAGTATTTCCAACGCCGCAAATGGATTTCTATTAACAAAAATATGGTGGAAGGAATTTTTTCTTGGCTGTCTGTTCAGATACAGAATGGATAATGTGTCCTTTTTGCAAAAATATAGCAAGAGTGCAAATCTGAAAGGATGCCGTTTTGTTGAATATTCCTCTCTATTGTCCAAGGCGCAAGAAAGGGGCGCTGATAGATGTCGAAAAAATTCATATAACATTACCCAAAGAGCCGAACACATAGACTTAGAGCCAACGATTGTAAGTGATATTATCACTTACAATCGTTGACTCTTTTTGTATGTATTGATTTAATTACGGCAAGTTATCAATTATGGCTTTAACAGTTGCCTTTACCGTTTCATTGACAAGTTTTTTAGTATGTTCATCGCAATTGTAGAGAAGCCGTACCAGATTTTCTATCTCGTTGTCTTTGGTCGGACGTTCGGGATAGAAAATCAAATCCGGCGGTATATCAAGCAAACGAATTAGGCTGTATAGGACTTCATAGCTGGGCTTCTTGTTTTCGTTCTCTATTGCTCCTATATGCCGAGGAGTAACGTTTACTTTTTCAGCGACTTCCTCAACAGTCAAATTTTTGTTGTTTCTCGCTTCTTTAATAACACGTCCCAATACGTCCTTATCCGAATCCATATAATATCACCTCATATTAATTATAAATAGAAATAGGCAATTTTTAAAGGAATTTTTAATTCAGCATATAAAGAATTTTTAATTCCGACACAGTTTTAAAAAACGAGATTAAGCATAGACAGATAAGTGCAGTCAAATCCCGCTAATCGCAGCTGGTTTTGTGTTACATATCAAACAGGCAAATTAGAATTTCTACGACGATCAGCCAAAAAATCTTGATCAAGTTATTCTTAGAGGTCAAGCAGAGAAAACGAATTACAAAGCTCGATTAAAAATGTAATGAACAAGTTTTTTGATGAGGTTTGATGTCAAATATGACAGATATTATTTGTATGCAGGGTAAGTTTATCTTTAAGAATTTTCATTGGCACTTTGTCATTTTATTAACAATATTGTAGAGGTTATTAAGTTAACAATATCGCCAAACCATATACATACACATGAATAAATTGACAAAAAAATATCAAATACAAGTCGGTTTTTGGTTAAAATACATAAACGCAAACCGACCGTATTGGCGGTTATGTAGAAAAACAGATATCGATATATTAAATTTGATATAAAGCTATTGACTCGATTTTTAAGTTGTGCTATAATTAAAACATAGTTAATGCAAACGTTAATTATTAAGTTGATTTTAAGGAGGACATTTTAATGAAAACAGCAATTAAAAAGCGCTTTTTTGCAGGTGCGATCGCTGCCGTGATCATGGTCGGCTCCATACCGCTCGTAAGTTACAGCGCACAGGCACAGGCTTATCCCGAGGGATTTGTTTACGCAAACGGCGCGAAGTTTGTCTGCGACGGAAGTCCCTATTATTATGGCGGTACAAACTGCTACTATCTGACTTACAAATCCGAGTCGGAGGTGCAGAATGTTTTTAACGACGCCAGTGATATGGGACTTAAGGTTATCAGAGTGTGGGGCAATCTCGATGTTGGAAGAAAGACCGACAAGGTCAATCAAAACGGCGCTCCTATATTTGAGGGCAACAACGACGGAGACGGTGAAAAAGACGGCATTTACTTTCAGTATTGGGATGACGCGGCGGGCAGACCGATTGTAAACGAAGGTGCGGACGGTCTGAGAAAGCTCGATTATGTCATTAAGCAGGCGGAAGATCATGATATGAAGCTAATCATCACCTTTACCAATTATTGGGAAGCGTTTGGTGGTATGGGACAGTATGTAAAATGGCTTCAGATGTCTAACGGTCAAAACGTTTCAAACGGAACGGTAGACGAAACGGCTTGCTGTTCATTCTATACCGATGAAACTATCAAGGGTTGGTATAAAGATTACATTAAAACTCTTCTTAATCATACAAATTACTACACGGGAGAAAAGCTAAAGGATTCCGAGGCGATTTTTTCGTGGGAGCTTTCCAATGAGCCGAGATGTAAGATTGACGAGTTCTGCAGAGACAACACTCTTTACAATTGGGCAAAGGAAATGAGCGAATATGTTAAATCAATCGACCCATACCACATGGTATCCGTAGGCGATGAAGGCTTTTACAATTTTGGTTATCAGGAGGCTAACAGTCAGGGACTGCCTTCCGCTGCATACTCGGGTTCTTACGGAGTTGACTTTGAAAAACTGATGACGCTGGATACCATCGACTTCGGTACCCCTCATATGTATGTTGATCAGTGGGGCTTTGACCTTAACGAGGACGATCTTGAGTGGATCAAGCGTCACGGCGAAACTACCGCTTCGCTGAGCAAGCCTATAATATTTGAGGAATTCGGTCTTACCGATAAGACAAAGCGCGACAATTCTTATAAAAAATGGCTTGATATCGTTACAGGCGACTATTACGAGGGAGTTGAATATCAGGGATTTAATTATTGGATGATAGCGTCTTATCTTGACGATGGTACTCTTTATCAGGATTATGACGGATATACCGTTTACGGTCCCGAGGGAGCTATCACCGAAAGCAGCAGAAAGCTCATGATAGACGCTGCCAAGAAGATGAACGACAAGGGTATTGTAAACTTTCCCGATCACAGCAGCTATACATACGACAGAAGTGCGGATGGAGATATTGTTGTCAACGTTACCATGAAGGACGGGGCGATCAGTGGTCTGGAGTTCAACGGTAAAGAGCTCTCAATGGATGACTGCTTGATAAACGGCAGTGTTATCACAATCAAATCCTCGTTCCTGAAACAGCAAGAGCTTGCGAAGTACAGCGCAAAAATTCTCACAACGAGCGGCAACGCTCCTAAATTTACGGTAAACGTTATCGACAGCAATCTGCCAAAGCCCACTATCGCTCCGACAAATGTGTCTGTAGATATAAATCCCAAAGTTTGCAGCGATGTCAAGATCAAAATGGACAAGAAAACCAGTGAGTTCAGGGGGCTCCTCGTAAATGGCATCCGGCTTTCCGAGGGTGCTGATTACAGTGTTGCGGATGATGATATTGTCACCATTAACGCTTCTTTCCTCATAACGCTTCCCAAGGGGGCTAACACCGTTACCTTCGATTTCTACGAGGGGGAGGACAGTGAGCTTACTGTTAACGTTTCCGATACGACCGGACTTGATGAACTTGACACGTTTGACGGTTATAACAGCGCTAAGGATATATGGAAGAAGTATTCTCTCAACACCGGCGGCAATGCCGTAGACCTTGATCTTGTTGAGCGAAACGGTGGAAAGGCGCTTGCGTTCACCTACAACGTAGGTTCTCCCAATGGTTACTGCGGCATTAACCATCCTATTGCGGCAAGAGATATGTCCGGTTTTGATGGTATTGAGTTTATTATTGAGGGCGACGGCTCAGGTAACAGCTTCTCGCTCCAGCTCAGAGACGCAAACAATAATTACTTTGAGAAAGGTATTACCCTTGATTTTACGGGCAGCAAAACGATCAGAATCTCATTTGCTGAGTTTGCTGTCCCCGATTGGGCGGACCCCGCTGTTATCGATACATCAAAAATAAATCAATTCTCCTTCTACGGCGGAAGCGGCGGAAATTCCGATACGGGGACGGTTTATATTGACAATGTTATTGGATACAAAGAGTCGTCGATAAAGACCGATGATCCCTATATCTCTTCTAAGAGCGGCTCATTTGACGGCATATCCCCCGCATCCGTAAGGGTAGACCTTGTTCTGAACGGTCAATCCGTTGCTTTTGTTGAAAACGGCGACACAGTACTTAAAGGCGGCGTGGATTATTCCGCAAACGGCAGCCAAGTGATGATCAACGAAAGCTATCTCAAAACTCTTGAGGAGGGCGAATACGAGCTGGTATTCAGATTTACGGGCGGCACATGCGATTCTTTTGTTCTTACCGTAAAGAACGTTTCTACCACTCCTGTTCACAAGCACAGCTATACATCCAACATTATCGAAACGGCGGCATGCGGCAAAAACGGTATAATTACATACACTTGTACATGCGGTGAAAGCTATACCGAGGTAATTCCCGCGCTCGAGCATAAATGGCAGCTTATTAATACGGTCGCAGCGACAGAGACCGAAAAGGGTTATAGTGAATATAAATGCTCCGTATGCGGTGAAACGAAAAAAGATAACTTTACCGATCCTGTTGGTCATAAGCACAACTACACCATATTGAGCATTATAAATGCGGACTGCACAAACGATGGTTCTGTGACATACGCTTGTTCCTGCGGAGAAAAATACACTGATATAATCCCTGCTTTAGGACACACCGAAAGCGGCTGGATCGTTGACAAAGCGGCAACAGATACCACAGACGGCGTAAAACACATTGAATGCACAAAGTGCGGCGAGGTTATTAAGTCCGAAACAATTCCCGCAACAGGCAGCGCGGATAAGGACGAAAGTAAAATCGAGCTTTGGAGCGGTAATATTTTCTCAGGCTCTTGGGATCAGCCGATCACATTCACAGCGGTTAAGAACGGTGGTGACTTTAACGGCTCTGTAATCGCCAAAAACGGTTATCTGCTCGTCGAGTTTGACGGTGAGGACAACGCTTGTGAAATCATTCTTCAAAGTTGGTCGGGCGCCTCAAGCTGGGCAAGAGTTTCCGCAAGCGAGACAGGCATTGTAAACGGTCATAAGTTCGCGAGGTTTGACTACAACGATCTGACGGCAGCGTTCGGCTCGGAAGATTTTGCGGATAAGCTTGACAAGCTGCATATCGCAACAGCCCAAGAAAGTATGACAGTATACAATGTAAGCTATGTAACAGACGCTAAGGATGAAAATGATAAGGAAGATAAAGACGAAGGCAATAATGGTGAGGAAAAGCCTTCGGGTGACTCTTATGTATCCGCGTTTCAGGGCATCGCGAGCTGCGGCGCATGGGGACAGGCTGTTTCCATTGTAACCGCAAAAAATGGCGGCAGCTTTAATAGTTCCAGCATAACCGAAAACAGCTATTTCTATATTGAGTACTCCGGAGATGAAGGCGAGATGGAGCTTATTCTCCAAAGCTGGTCGGGTGCTGCGAATTGGGCAAGGGTTTCCGCGCATGAAACAGGATTCGCAAACGGCCATTACTATTCCAAGTTTACTTATTCCGATTGTGTAAGTGCTTTCGGCACACCTGATTTCAGCAAGCTTGATAATATACATGCGGGCGCTATGAACGGCAACATCACTGTTTATTCCATATGTGTATGCCATCCTGCCTAACAGATACTTAGCACCCCTGAATATATCAGCGGTGAATTGTGACTGTTTGTGCATATAGCACAAAAGCGTCCCGTAAAAAAAATAAGCGACTGACTGATTCCGTTTTTTAAGCGGAATCAGTTTTGTTGCAGCTTCAGCACAAAAAACCACCGCTTGGAGCGGTGGAATAAAAATCTTTAGATACAAGGAGTCTTAAAAATAAACTGTGTAAATGCCACAGAATGACAATGCAGTTATTGGAGAAAAATATGTCGAACTTACAATACACAATTGCAAAATCAGCGTTTATTTGCAGCCTCCAGCCGCTGAGCAAGATTAAGCGATTCCTCCGGAGAACGTGTTCCCGAGCCGGTATCTATATCGCCGCTCCGAGCTTTTCGCAACCAGGTTCCTAGCGTTCCCTTAGGAATCCCCAGTTAATTGGTCGCTGCCTTGTTTCCAATCTCTTTTGCCAGCTTTACCGATTGCTTTTTAAATTCCTCGTCATATTGTTTCACTATTCCCATTTTTGACACTCTCCTTTGTTTTATTATATTTTGTTGTTTGGATTGTGTCAAGTTTTATTATACAGCATCATTACCGAGTTAAATTAAAGACATTGACGGTATCTCGTAAAACACGAGGTACCGACATATATGGGAATACAAATGTGTACCTCATGATAAAATAATGACGGGAAGAACTGTCCCGTCATTATTTTTTGATGTCAAAAATTGAGCCGCATAAAACAAAGAATACGGTGGCACATAAAACCACCGCACTAAAACGGTGCACCATTCAAAACTACCGTTTTAGTACTCGAGAATAATGTAACAAAATATTACGGCATATAAAAAATAAAACCGCATCACACAGTTCGCAAATGGCTTTATAATGCGGCTTGTGGTGGAGCCGAGGGGAATTGAACCCCTGTCCGAAAACCCATCCTCACAACTTTCTCCGAGTGCAGTTTATCTTTTAAAATTCCCTTGCGCGAACGCCGACAAACAGGCTTTCACGTTTGGTAGCCTTTGATACAACGAGAGCTATAAGGCTATTCGCTCAGGTCGTTCACCGCTAGTCGACACCATATCCCCGCCCGCGGTAGTGCGAGGCATGACGGCAGCGCGCTTAGGCAGCTGCTAAAACGAGATCGTCGTCTGCGTTTAAATTTAAGTTGCGACTATTAAAGTGATTTCGCCCTCACTACTCGCTTATTGCGTATCAGAATCCCCGTCGAAGCCTTTACGGCCCCAAATAGTACTATCCTGTAACATAAAATTATATCATATTAAACACGTTTTGTCAAGAGTTTTTTGTAAAATTTTCACTTTTTTTATTTTGCAGCCGGAAAGCGGTCTTGATAAGAGAAAGGATGAGCTCCTTTTCCTCGTCGGATTTTCCGTTAAGCTGGTGAATGATCTGCATTGACAGCGGGTCGATACCGAGAAGGTTGGTGTTATCCTCGGTGAATATATCGCATATTGAGATACCCATGACGGCACATATCTTTTCAAGCATGACAACCGACGGATTAGCGGTTCCGCGCTCGAGCTGTCCGTAATATGAAGTGGTAATATCCGCACGCAGAGCTACCTCCTCCTGCGTAAAACCGCGTTCGCGCCGAAGTTGCCGAAGCCTCTCTCCATAGTTGAAAACATAGTACATTTCACCGCCCCATATTTTATTGTAATACATTTTATATTAACTGTACAACGCAATATACTAATTATAATTAAAAGTTAATATATTCTCTTAACTTTTCAGGGAAACAGTGGTACAATTATTGTGCGGAAAGTTTTCGCTAAATAAATTACTTGGAGGTAAAAATGAACATTAAGAAAATAGCCGCCTCATTCTTAGCGGCTGCAATGGTTATAAGCTCGCTTGCAATCGGCTCGTTTGCCGCGAACATCGGCGTTGCCGAGGGTACGCTTGACGAGGAAACGGGCTTGTTGTATGTTCCGTTGGAGGACGGAACGCTGCAGGTAACGATTCCTGATGGTACACACCCCAACGGAGATATCGTTATTCCCGAAACATTTGGCGAGGGCGAGAACGCTAAAACCGTTACACAAATTCACGGCGATTTGATATATTATTCTCGCGGCATAACATCGCTGTTTATTCCTAAAACGGTTGTTTCAATTGATCATTGGCATACTCTATCAACATTTGGATATTTGGAAAGCATAACTGTTGATGAAGAAAATACGGCATTCTCTTCTGTTGATGGCGTACTTTTCAACAAAGATAAAACCAAGATACTGAAATATCCGTTTGAGAAATCCGAAATCGGATATTCGATACCTTCAACGGTAACCACTGTTGGTTATTCATGTTTTGGTGGAAGCAAAATACACTCCGTTACAATTCCGGATTCGGTAAAAGAGCTTGAATGGGGAGCTTTTGAGAATTGCAGGGCGCTCACAGAGTTAAACATTCCAAGCAGTGTTGTAACGATTGGTCATGGTTTGGTTAATAATTCCGGGGTTTCCAAAATAACAGTTGATAGTGCAAACACCAATTTCTGTGCCGTTGACGGCGTTTTGTTTTCAGCAGATAAAAAGACTTTAGTTGCCTTCCCTGTGTCAAGTGAGATTGAGGAATACGCGATACCGACTGAGACGGAAATTCTTTTAGAGAATGCTTTTCGCGGCGACACGAAAATTAAAAAAATCACCATTCCGGAAAGTGTTACTTTCATAGATAGATACGCCTTTATGGAGTGTCAAAATCTTTTATCAATAGAAATATTAAGTGGTGTATCGGTAATTGATGGCATATTTTGGGGTTGCAGTTCACTTGAAACAGTGACGCTTCCTCTAAGCATAACAAAAATTGGCTCAAATACTTTTGCAGGATGTGATAACATTAAAAGTGTCAGCTACGCCGGCACGCAGGAAGACTGGGACAAAATTGAAATTGACCCGGTTGGAAACGAGTCGCTCAATAATGCTACTATCAAATTTTCTGACAGTACGACCGGGGGCACGGAGATAACCGACGTTGTTCAAGAACCAACCGTTACTGAAAAAGAGGACGGCACAAAGGACTTTACCCCGGGCGTAAAAAAGAACGCGACCACATCAGACTCGGATATTGAAACGATGAAGTCCATTACCGCCAACGCTCCCGCGGAGGCTTTTGACGAAGGCGTTGTGCTTAATGTATCTCACGATACTTTTTCCGGCAGCGGAAATTCTTTCGCAGTTGATATCAGTTTTGTAAATTCCGAAACCAATGAAAAGGTGCAGCCCAAGGAGGGTACTTCTGTAACGGTAAAAATACCCGTTCCCGAAAATCTGAAAAACAGCGATCCGCTTTTCGTGTACCATATCAACGATAACGGCAAGGCTGAAAAGGTAGAAGCCGAAACGGAGACGATAGCCGGCGTAAAATATATGGTATTTAAGGCGACACACTTCAGCACATACGTTCTGTCCGATAACCCCAATGCTGCCGATGATACGGCAGGCGGCAATACAAGCGGTTCAACGGGCGGAAACACAGGTGGTACTACATCTACGCCGTCCACACCTGCCGACACCACACCTTCTGCTCCTTCCACCTCAACAAGCACTCCCGCAGCCTCCGATACAACGAGTGGTGAATCGACAAGCTCCGAAACAATGAGCAGCGAACCCGTAAGCTCCGATAACACAACAAGCAGTGTTCCGAGTACTTCCGACAGCAATCCCACCACGGGGGTAGCGGTGTCGGCGCTCCCGCTCCTCGCGGCTGTAAGCGCGGTTATCGTAATTAAAAAGAAAAAGTAAATTTTTTCCAAATATTTCCGCTCCCTCTGCTTAACCACAGGGGGAGCATTTTTATTGCATAATTCTCCAAAAATTTACACAATCCCCTTGAAAAATTCACGGAATAATGCTATAATAAACTATATATGCAAATAATTACAAAAACCTTCGATATCGCAGTGGCATATTTCGCAAGCAAGCGACGTTGCCGCCGTGGAGCGAAGCGAAACGCAGGCAATGTCGCTTGACCGGTTCGTATGAATTGCGAACGGTGCGAGGTTTTGCCTTTAAATCAGGAGGGCATGTGTTATGGACACTATGAAAGGTATGAAAAGGAGCTGCTATTGCGGCGAAGTTACGCTTGAAATGAGCGAGGTCACCGTCGGGGGATTTACTCAGAGAGTCCGCGATAAGGGCGGTATCATCTTTATTGATGTGCGCGACCGCAGCGGTATTGTACAGCTCGTTTTCGATGAGACCACAGAAAAGTCGGTTTTTGATAAGGCAAAGACCGTCCGCAGTGAGGACGTGCTTATGGCAAAGGGGGCAGTAAGAGCTCGCGAGAGCGTTAATAACGATATCAAGACAGGCGGACTGGAAATTCTTGTCAGCGAATTGAGAATTCTCTCCAAAGCGGAAACGCCGCCCTTCGAGATCGTTTCCAACTCCAAGACCAACGAGGAGCTGCGCCTGAAATACCGCTATCTCGATCTGCGCCGTCAGCCGCTTCAAAAAAATCTGATAATGCGCCATAATATCGCGAAATGCGCTCGTGAGTACTTCTACGAGAACGGCTTTATTGAGATCGAGACTCCGATGATGATCAAGTCCACTCCCGAAGGCGCACGCGACTATATCGTCCCGTCGCGTATACACAACGGTAAGTTCTACGCTCTGCCGCAGTCGCCGCAGATGTATAAGCAGCTTTTGATGATTTCGGGATTTGACAAATATATCCAATTAGCCCGCTGCTTCCGAGACGAGGATCTGCGCGCAGACCGCCAACCCGAGTTCACGCAGATTGATCTTGAGATGTCGTTTGTTGACACCGACGATATAATTGAGTGCTTGGAGGGTTTTGTAAACCGTCTGTACAAGGAGATGCTGAACGTCGATATCGCCGTTCCGCTGCCGCGGCTTACTTACGACGAGGCAATGCGCCGCTACGGTTCGGACAAGCCCGATACGCGCTTTGCAATGGAGATCACGGATATTTCCGAGGTAGTCAAGGATACGGATTTCGTGGTGTTTAAGGGCGCGTTGGAAAATGGCGGCTCGGTTCGCGGTATCACCGCAAAGGGAGCGGCGGCAACGCTGACGAGAAAAGAAATAGACAAGCTGGTCGAGTACGTAAAGGGTATCGGCGCTAAGGGCTTGGCTTACGTTCGCTGGGTCGACGACGCTCCGACCTGCTCGTTCAGCAAGTTTATGAAAGAGGGCGAGCTTGAGAAGATACTCGCAGCGCTTGGCTGTGAAAAGGGCGATGTGGCGCTTATCGTCGCGGATAAGAATAAGGTAACGCTGCCGACTTTGGGCGCACTGAGATTAAAGGTTGCAAAGCAGCTTGATATTATTCCAGAGGGCTGGAATTTCGTGTGGATAACCGAGTTCCCGTTTTTTGAGCACGACGAGGAGACGGGCGAGTGGCTCGCAATGCACCATCCGTTCACAATGCCTCTTGACGAGCATATTCAATATCTGGATAGCGATAAGTCCAAGGTTCGCGCGAAGTGCTACGACCTTGTTCTGAACGGCGTGGAGCTTCTTTCGGGTTCTATACGCATCAACGATCCCGAGCTCCAGCAGCATATGTTTGAAATGCTCGGCATGACCGACGAGGAGATCAACGCGAAGTTCGGATTCCTTGTTGACGCGTACAAGTACGCCGCGCCCCCTCACGGCGGAGCGGGTATCGGTCTGGACAGACTGGCAATGCTGATGTGCGGCTGCGACAGCCTGCGCGACGTAGTGGCGTTCCCGAAGGTACAGAACGTGTCCGAGCTTATGAGCGAAGCGCCGTCGTTCGTGTCGGAGGAGCAGCTCGCGGAGCTTGGCATTAAGATTGCCGAGGATAAGGAATGAACATAAGGTTAGTAAAGCCGACCGACGATTATGCCGAGGAGATAATGTCTTACAGAACGGAGTTTCTTGACAATGGCGAAATAATTCACGGCGGCTCAATGCTGGAAAAGTATGACAGTGCAGACGGTTGGCTTGCTCATCTTGATGAGTTTTCAAACCGTTGTCCGAAGGGGTTTGTTCCCACGGATACGCTTCTTGCGGTAAATGAGGACGGCAGGATCGTGGGGCTTATCGACTGCCGCCGCCATATAGATCACCCGGTTATGGGCGAATACGGAGGACATATCGGCTATTCGGTGCGCAAGTCCGAACGACACAAAGGGTACGCCAAGGAAATGCTGCGGCAGGCGCTGAAAATATACTGCGGTCGCGGTATCGGCAAAGTCCTTGTGACCTGCCGCGCGGGGAATACCGCAAGCGAAAGGACTATCCTCGCGAACGGCGGGGTATTCGAGCGTGAAACGACCGACGGCGGTGGTCACGTTATAAAAAGGTTTTGGATAACACTTTAACGGGGAAAACATATTTACGGAAAGGCGGCGCGGTATGGATAAAAAAGAATACAGGGAAACGGTATCAATGGCGGCGAACGGCGATGCAAAGGCATTCTCGCGGCTGTATGAGATGATATCGCGTGAGATGTACTATACGGCGTTTTACTCGCTCGCGGACGACGCGGACGCTATCGAGGCGGTCTCGGGCACTATACGCGACGGCTTCAAGGCTGTGGGGCGGCTGAGGAGCGAAGCGGCGTTCCGCGTGTTTATGATGAAAACGCTGTTCGCGCGGATAAAAATGCGGCTCAGAGAGTACGGAGACGAGGACGTGCTCGACGAGGAACAGCCCGAGATCAAGTACAGGCTTTTCGAGCTGGATGGTGTGGACAGGATATGCACCGTGATGTATATCGCGGGAAAGTTCACGATAGAGGATATCTCGGCGTTCTCGGGGCTGATGAAGGGTAATGTAAAAAAGCGTTTGAACAAATCGGTAAACATTTTGGAATTGGATCAGATTTATTGATGGAAATAACGGGGTGACAAAATGACAGTTGGGGAAATGCGGGAAATAATGCGCAGCCGCGTAGTGCCCGAGGATCTGGTGCCGCAGAACGTTATCGACCTGCTTATGGACGACGAGGAAAACACCGCGCCGCCCGAGCTTGACGCGTTTACGTTCCTTACGCGCCTTAGGGCATTGGGCATAGGCAGCGCCGATTTTATGTATCTTATGGAGGGCTGCGAGGCTCCGCAGGCCGTGGTCGATAAAATACGGAACAACCCCGCGATGAATTTGCAGGGGCTGATACTCACTCTCGAAAATTCCGAGCTTACCGCGGACGATTACAAAAGAATACTGTACACGGCGCGTCAGATATGGGAGCGCACGCTCACTTTGCGTCTTGAGAAGTCGGAAATGGTGTTGCAGGGCGGCGATGAGCCGCAGGAGGACTATTCCGAGCCGACCTTCGAAGAGGTCATGGACGAGCTTGGGCAAATACAGGATGATGTTCCCGAGGGCGATGATATAAGCGGGTATGAGGAGTTCAGAGCGGCCTTTGTCACCGAGGAACTCGCACCGCCTATTGAGGTAACGAGCGAGATCAAACCCGTCGGCGAAGAGCCTGAGGAAGAAACTGCCGAGGATTATCCCGACAAAGAAGAGCCTGTTGATGAAGAATTTTCCGAGGAATATCCCGTCGAAAAAGATGAGGTTAAAGCAGTTCCCGTCGAAAAAACTTCCGTTGAGGAAGCGGTTGCCGAAGAGACCGTTGAGGTTGTTCCCGCTGAAGAAACTTTTGAAGATGAAATATCCGACGAGGAAGAGGAAGTTCAAGACGCTCCCGATGAGTATCTTGAATTTGCCGAGTACAGTGATCTGCCAGAGGACGATCAGCCCGTATATACCGAGGAAATAGAGCCCGTAAAGCCATATAACGGCGATACAACCGCGATAGTTCAGATTGACGCGGAAATGCTTAGGCAGAACCTCGCGCTTCTTGCGGAAGAGGAGCAGGCGGCTGTTCGCGCCGAGGCAGCGAGACTTGCCGCGGAGCAGGCTCAGCAAGAGGCTCGTGCGGCATACGAGGCGGCAAGAGTTGATGAAGCCGAAAAGAAAGCCATATCCGAGGAGACATACGAAGAACCCGATGATGAGCAGACGGAGGATTACGAGGAATCGGACGACAAGAAAAAACGTGAAACGTTCGTAGTGCGCATACCCAACGAGCACCCCTATCACAAGGGCGCGATTATCACGGCGGCGGTGGGCGCGGCTGTCGTGTTCGGCGCGTCGTTCGGCGTGACGCTTATCCCCGAGCCGCCCGTTATCAGAAGTATAACCTATGCCGAAGATAACGCCGCGATTTTCAATGAGATATACTATTCGTATTATGACAATATTGTGGGCGGCGAAAAGGCCCACGAGCCTGTGTTCGACTATAATAAGATATTCGGAGATCTGCTCGTGACGGCGGACGGTTTTGGAACATTCTCTGAGGGCGACAATGTGTACACCGTCACTGCCGAGGCGGTATCGGCGAGTGTTTTCCGCGGTGGTGTACTTACGGAGGACGAAGAGATATTCCCGCCTGATGGCACGCGCATAGTTGACGCGTTTGACGGGGACGGCGCGCTTATCGCGGTGTTCAGCGGAACGGACGACTGCGGATTTATGCGCATTTCGGGCGGTAAAACGCTGTTTACCGTTCGCCAGGACGGCTTTATGACCGACTTTGATTATAAGGACGGCGATATACTTATAGGTTCGGTTTATACCCCGAGGTTCACACGCACGTTCGGCATACAGGATTCGATGATCTATATGCCACGTCTGGGTGTTGACGAAAAGAACGCTCTTGAGCCGCAAAGCGTTATCCTGAGCGGCACAAAGGGCTATTCATATGGTATCAGCGCCGCTTATTCCGCCGCGAACGGAGCAACGCGCAATACAGTCGCGGTGCTCGGAAATCCGATAAGCGCGAGCAACGACGGCAGGTTTATATTAAGCGGCGAAGAAGATGTGCTGATGACCGTCGGCACTGAGGAGATCACCACTGTGAAAGTTGAGGGTATACAGCTTGCGGCGTTCTGCGATAACGGCTCCGCGACTTACGAAGGCGGCAATATCATTCTCCGCGACAGAAACGGTGACGTTACCTTTACTATCGCCAATCCCGCGCAGGCGGTCACGTCGATGTGGTTTGACGGCAACCTGCTGAGGCTTAGCGGCGCGAACGGCGTGTTTATCACGATGGACTGCTCGGATTTTGCTGACCCGAAGGTCGCCGAGCTGAAAACGGTCAGCGGCGCTGTGCTCGGTGAAAACGCTGTGATATTCGGAGCAGGAGCGAATTCGCTTACGATATCGCACTATAAGCTCGAAAACGGCGCGGCGAGCCTTGTCAACACGTATACAAGGGCGCTTGCTCCCGAGCTGCTGAGCACGCTCGAATTCGGCGGCATAAACACCGTGATAGCGGACGGAGTGCGTTTCGGCGCGGGTTACAGGTACTTCGACGGCGTTTCGGTAATATCCGAGTACGCGGTAATGGAGGACAGCGGGCAGGTTCACCCCATAAAAGAGCTGTTCGATGACAGAACGGGCTTTACGCTCGCATTTAAGCACAACGGAAATATTTACGCGCAATGCGGCGGCGGTATAGTTGATATATTAAATTAACTCTTGACATCGTACTGATAAATAGTGTATAATAAAAGAAGCGGTTTGTGAAAGACCATGCGCTTGGCAAATATTAAACGGCAGCGTAAGGACTTCGGGAGGAAATGGCATGGACGAGAAAAAACGCGCAAAATTGTTGAAAGTGTGCAGGACCGTGGCGATAATACTGGCGATTTTCATGGTGCTCGGCATTTTCGCACAGGCGCTTTTGTATTAAGCCCGCGCCGCGAAAGGAAATTTTATGGGATTATTTTACAATAACGATGTGGCGGGAGCGGGCGTTTCTAAAAACGGACCTAAGAAAAAACCGTTTTTCCGTTACTGGGAGCTGTTCGCAAACAAATTCTGGACGTTTTTTAAGATAAATCTGGTATATTTTCTGTTCTGTATACCGGTCGTGACATTTGGTCCCGCGACGGCTGCGATGACTGCGCTCATGCGAAATATCTATCTTGAACGTCCGCAGTTCATTTTTCATGACTTCTGGGTACAGTTCAAAAAGAATTTCAAACAGTCATTTATAATAGGTATACTGGATATTTTTGTCATAGGTGTTTCGATACTGACATTCTGGTATTATTCGCTGCATCCCGATATGGATTCTGCGGCTAAGGTGCTGTATGCCTTGGCAATAGCGGCACAGGTGCTGTTTGTGATGATGAATTTTTATATCTATCCGCAGATCGTTTCATTGAATCTCGGTCTTGGCGGCATCATCAAAAATTCCGTAATTCTGGTGTTTGTGAATCTTTGGGGGGAGCTTATCGCACTCGCGTGTGTTGCGGCTTATGCGGCTCTGCTGATGTTCTTCAATATATTTGTGTTAATGCTGGCACCGATCGTGCCATTTGCGTGGATCGCCTTTACATCTGTGTTCTGCTGTTACCCCGCGATACAGAAGTATATTATCAATCCATACTACGAACAGCGCGGCGAGCGTAACCCCGAGCTTCCCGACGATGGCGGTGACAGCGCGGTATTCGAGGATATGGGCGGCAAGGAAGAGCCGCTTGACCTCAGATCGGAAAAAGGCGCTCACGGCAAAGTGGGAAAGGGCGGAAAACGCGGCGGAGGAAAAATTATCAGATAATTACTTGAATTTTCGCGAAATATGTGATACAATATATGCGGCAGGGTAATTATGCGCCGAAATTTGACAGGGGGGCTATCCAATGGCATCAAGTATAATCGTCGGTACTCAATGGGGCGACGAGGGCAAGGGCAAGGTAATCGACATAATGGCGGCAAAGGCGGATATTGTAGTCCGCTCGAGCGGCGGCAATAACGCGGGACATACCGTCGTTCACGGCGATGATGTTTATAAGCTGCATCTTCTCCCGTCGGGTATCCTCTATCCCGAAACGGAATGTCTTATCGGCAGCGGCGTCGTTATCGACCCGAAGGTGCTGATCGAGGAAATAGACGAAATGAACAAGCGCGGCGTTACCTGCGATAATCTGCGCATAGACGCGCGCGCGGATATCATAATGCCGTGGCACAGAGAGCTTGACAAGCTTGAGGAAGCGTTCAAGGCTAAGCAGACAGGTACGAATGTCGGCACTACGGGGCGCGGTATCGGGCCCTGCTACACCGACAAGGCGGAGCGCGTTGGAATTCGCATGTACGATCTTACGCATCCCGAGTGTCTGAAAAAGCTCGTTAAGAACACGGGCGAGTTGAAAAATCTTATTATCGAGAAGGTTTACGGCGGCAAGGTGTTTGATCTTGACGCGGTTTACGAGGAATATAAGGCTTACGGCGAGCGGCTGGCGAAATATCTTGCGGATGTTTCCGTTATCACATTTGATGCGTACAAGGCAGGTAAGCAGGTGCTCTTTGAGGGGGCGCAGGCTACCTTGCTTGATATTGATTTCGGAACATATCCTTATGTTACGTCGAGTCACCCGATAGCGGGCGGCGCGTGCGTCGGCACGGGTATTGGTCCGAAGATGATCGACGAGGTCATAGGCGTCGGTAAGAGCTATACCACGCGCGTCGGCAACGGTCCCTTCCCGACGGAGCTCGACGATGAACTCGGGGAGCTTATCCGCAACCGCGGCGGCGAATTCGGCACGACGACGGGCAGACCGCGTAGAACGGGCTGGTTCGATGCGGTCATCATGCGTCACGCGGTGCGCGTGAACGGCTTGACGGCGATAGCGATAAACAAGTTTGATACGCTTTCGGGTATCGGTACTTTAAAGGTCTGCACCGCCTATGAAAAGAGCGACGGCACGATATTGAAGGACTTCCCCGTGACATTGGAGGAGCTGGCGGATTGTAAACCCGTTTACGAGGAGATTGAGGGTTACGAGGGCGATTTGTCGCAGTGCAGGACGTTCGAGGAACTTCCCGAAAAGTGCAGGTCGTATATCGCAAGACTTGAGGAATTGTGCGGTTGTCCTATCACAATACTGGGCGTAGGTCCCGGTCGCGATCAGGTGATATTCCGCTGATGAGGGTAATTTTTATCGGCGACGTTGTGGGTAGCGCCGGTCGCGAGGCTCTGGCGGCGGTGCTGCCGTCGATACGCCGCGACTATAACGTCGATCTCGCAATAGTAAACGGAGAGAACAGCGCCGACGGCAACGGCATTGACGCGCGATCCGCACAGGCGATATACGACGCGGGCGCAGACGTCATCACAACGGGAAATCACTCGTTCCGCAAAAATTCGATATCGGAAGAGTACGAGCGGCGCGATACGCTGCTCCGTCCCGCAAATTTCGGAGATTATGTCCCTGGTAAAGGTCTATGCGAGCTGGATTTCGGTTCGTACAGCGCGGCAGTGGTAAATCTGATAGGAACGGCGTATATGCAGCCCGTGGACAATCCGTTTAAATGCGCGGAGGAAATATTAAAAAAAATCACGTCAAATATCGTTATTGTGGATTTTCACGCCGAAGCTACGAGTGAAAAGCGCGCCATGGGCTTTTTCCTGGCGGGCAGGGTATCGGCAGTGTTCGGCACTCATACGCATGTTCAGACCGCGGACGAGGAAATCATTGACGGCTCCGGATACATTACCGACGTCGGAATGACGGGTGCTCATAATTCGGTATTAGGTGTGGAAAAAAACGTTATAATAGAAAAATTTCTGACGTACTATCCGAAAAAGCACGTCAACGCATCGGGAGAATGCGACATCTGCGGAGTTTTTGCGGAGCTTGAAAACAAAAGCGGCAAATGCGTAAAACTGGAAAGATTTTGCAGAAAATACAATGGCTGTTAATTTAATAAATATATATAAAACAGAAAGGCAGAAGCGCATAAAGCGTTTCAAAAAGGTGAGAAAAATGGAAGTAGTAAAGGTATCAGCACATTCAGTTCCGAAGTCGGTTGCGGGAGCAATCGCAGCAGTTATCCGTGAAAACAGCGAGGTCGAGGTTCAGGCAGTCGGCGCGGGCGCGGCTAATCAAGCTGTAAAGTCTATTGCTATCGCGCGCAGCTATATGGCTCTTGTGGGAGTTGATCTGATATGCATTCCCGCGTTCACGACCGTTGAGATCGACGGCGAGGAGCGTACCGCAATGAAGTTCATCGTTGAGCCAAGGTAATCCACGCGAATGAAGAGGCTGCTTATCCTCGGAACGGGCGGCACTTTGTCCTGTATGAATTCGGAATTTGGTTTGACCCCGTCGCTTGGAATCAGGGAATTGCTTGATATGACAGAGCTTGACGGTATTGCCGAGGTGACTGGCGAACAGCTTTTCAATCTTGACAGCACCAATATGCTGCCGATGCATTGGGAAATGCTTGCACGACGTATTCGCGAGTGCTACGATGATTTTGACGGCTTTGTTGTAATTCACGGCACAGACACCATGGCGTACGCCGCGGCATCGCTGTCCTGCCTGATACAGAACAGTCGCAAGCCGATAGTATTCACGGGGAGTATGAAGCCTATGGCTGATGAGGACTCGGACGCTCCGATAAATTTGCGTGATGCGGTAAGGTTTGCTTCGGATGAGCGCGCGTTCGGCGTTCGTGTGGTGTTTGACGGCGCGATCATTAATGGAAAATGCGCTCACAAGTATGAAACGGAAGATATTGATTCTTTTGACAGCGTTAACCGCGACGATTTCGGTTTCTTTAACGGCAACTATATTTATTTTGATGAAGAATACAGCGGAGAAACACGTTTTTACGAGAAATTGTCCGAAGATGTTTTCCATGTAAAGTTAATCCCCGGTCAAAAGCTGTATGTTCCCGAAAGTGCAGGGGCGCTTATTATTGAGGGCTACGGCACGGGAGGCATTCCCGACTATCTCCTAGGAGAAGTTACGAAACTGGCGGACTCGGGAGTTTACGTTGTCGTCGCGACCCAATGTGCTTACGGCGGTACGAACCTGAACGAATACGAGGTCGGACAATACGCCGCAAAGGTGTGTCCGTTGCTGGAAACGGGAAAGATGACCGTCGAGTACGCGGTAGCTAAGGCGCGGTGGGCGCTGGCGTATTCTGATAATTACGAAGAATTCAAACGGCTGTTTAATGCCGAATAATAGCGAGGTGAACGGTTATGGAGTGCATAAGCGTTGAAGCATTGTGCGTTGCGGCAAGAGAGCCTGAGGAGCTTATCTCACAGGGCGAGAAGATTTACGCTGACAGATTAGCGGCGGCAGCAGAGGTCATCTATAAAAATCGCGAAGACAAACCGATAGTACTCATTTCGGGACCGTCCGGCTCGGGAAAGACGACCTCGGCGATGAGACTTGCGAGGCTGTTGGAGCAAAAGGGCTGTAAAGCTCACACGGTTTCAATGGACAATTATTTCCTGCCTATGCATATGAACGAGCACGCACGCGGCAAGGACGGCAAGATAGACTTTGAAAGCCCTCAGCGGCTTGATATCCCGCTGTTTAAAGAGCACCTTGGCAAGCTGATACGCGGCGAGCGTATCGACATTCCGAGCTTTGACTTTGCTGCACAGGAGCGCCGCGAGGGTATGCCGTTGCTGTGCGAAAAGGGAGATATCGTTATCATTGAGGGTATCCATGCGCTAAATCCGCTGCTTACAGGCGATTTCGACGATTTTACGCAGGGTGTTTATGTCAGCGTGAGAACGCGTATCCAGAGCGGCGATGAGCTGCTACACCCGTCGAAGATACGTCTCATGCGTCGTCTCATGCGCGATAAGCTGTATAGAGGGCGTTCACTTTCGGAGACGTTCGAGTTCTTCAAGTCGGTGGAGCGGGGCGAAAATCTGTACATAATGCCGTATAAGCATCGCGCGGATATTGATATCGACACGTTTGTTGAGTACGAAGCTCCTGTTTACCGCGATATCCTGCTCCCCGAGCTGGAAAAGGCATCAGACGATTATTCCGACTATGCAAGCTATGCGGATATCGAGAAATTCCTCAAGCTGCTCGCGCCCATTGACAGGGATCTGGTTCCGCAGCAGTCGCTGATACGCGAATTTATAGGATAATAAAAACAGTGCGCTGTCGTAAAGACAGCGCACATATTTGTTATTTTGATTTTATTCCAGTTCAAAAGCCCCCGTGTAAAGTCTGTAATACTGCCCTTTTTCGGAAATCAGCTTCTCGTGCGAGCCGCGTTCGATAATGCGTCCCTGCTCGAGGACCATGATAACATCTGAATTCTTGACAGTGGACAGCCTATGCGCGATAACGAATACCGTGCGCCCCTTCATAAGCGCATCCATACCTGCCTGAACTATCGCCTCGGTACGGGTATCAATTGAGCTTGTTGCCTCGTCCAGTATCATAACGGGAGGATCGGCAACTGCCGCGCGCGCTATTGAGATAAGTTGGCGCTGACCCTGTGAAAGTCCGCTTCCGCCGCCCGTGAGGACGGTGTTGTAGCCGTCGGGCAGCATACGGATAAATCCGTCTGCGTTCGCAAGCTTTGCCGCCGCGATACATTCCTCGTCGGTAGCGTTGGGCTTACCATAGCGAAGATTGTCCATGACCGTGCCCGTAAACAGGTTTACATCCTGCAATACCACGCCGAGTGAACGCCTCAGGTCATCCTTTTTGATTTTGTTGATGTTGATGCCGTCATAGCGTATTTTACCATCGGCAATGTCGTAGAAACGGTTGATAAGGTTCGTTATGGTGGTCTTTCCCGCGCCTGTCGCTCCGACAAACGCCACCTTCTGTCCCGGCTCCGCGTAGATGTCGATATTGTGCAGCACTATCTTTTCGGGAACGTACCCGAAATCAACGTCGTCGAGCACCACGTTACCTTTGAGTTCGGTGTATGTGACTGAGCCGTCCGCGGTGTGTGGGTGCTTCCATGCCCACACACCGGTGCGCTCCTCAGTCTCAACAAGCTCGCCGCCCTCGCCGCGCTTTGCGTTCACGAGCGTTACATAGCCGTCGTCGGTCTCGGCCTGTTCGTCAAGCAGCGTGAAAATACGCTCCGCGCCCGCCATCGCCATTGCCACGGCGTTGAGCTGCTGCGACACCTGACCAATGGGTCCTATAAAGCTTCTCGAAAGCTGAAGGAACGACGCGATAGAGCCGAGCGTAAGCACATTTACCGCAAAGCACGCAACGTTCGGAACACCATTGATCGCGAGCGTACCGCCGATTATCGCCAGAACAACGTACAGGAAGTAACCAAGACAGTTGTTTATTGGCATAAGGATATTCGCGTAGGCGTTCGCCTTGCATATATTCTCGCACAGATCGGAGTTTTTACCGTCAAACGCATCCTTTGCCTTTTCCTCGTGACAGAATATCTTGACAACGCGCTGACCGTTTATCATTTCCTCGATATAGCCGTTTAGGTCGGCTGTTGAGTGCTGCTGCGCCATAAAGTATTTGCCTGATTTGCCCGCGATCTTCGCGGTTATCGCCAATATGCCGATAAGGAATACCACGACAGTAAGCGTGAGCCATACCGACAGCGACATCATGGAGCAGAACACCGCCACAATGGTTATCCCCGAGGATAGCACCTGCGGAATAGACTGCGAGAGCATCTGCTGCATAGCGTCCGCGTCGTTGGTATAGAAGCTCATTATGTCGCCATGGGTGTGTGTGTCGAAGTAATTTATGGGCAGCGACTGCATATGCGAGAACATCTCGTCGCGTATGCGCTTAAGCACACCCTGCGAAACGGTCGCCATAATGCGGCTGTAAAACAGAGAGCTGACCGCGCCCGCGAGAAACAACACCGCCATGCCCGCGAGCGCTCCGAACAGTCCGCTGTAATCGGGAGAAATACCGTTTTTAGAGTTTTCAACGAGCGGCATTATAAAGTCGTCGATCAGCGTTTTAAGGAACACCGACGATGCAACTGAAGCGCCCGATGTCACGAGAATACAGATGAGAACCAGTATCAGCTGCGGTGTAAACGGTTTCATATACGACAGCATACGCTTTATTGTCTTCTTGTCAAACTTCATCGGTACGCGCGCGCCACGCGGAGGTTTGCCCGGCATTTTGGACGGCTGCTTGTTTTCTTTGATATTATCACTCATCTTCTTCCGCCCCCTTTGTCTGAGAATCGTAAATTTCGCGGTAGATATCGCTGTTTGCGTACAGCTCGTCGTGATTTCCGAAATCGACGATTTTACCGTTGTCGAGAATAATTATCTTATCCGCATCGCACACCGAAGAAACACGCTGCGCGATTATGATTTTTGTGGTATTCGGTATCTCGTCGCGGAACGCCTTGCGTATCATGGCGTCCGTTTTGGTGTCGACTGCCGAGGTGGAGTCATCGAGAATCAGTATCTTGGGCTTTTTCAGCAGCGCTCGCGCGATACACAAACGCTGTTTCTGACCGCCTGAGACGTTTGTACCGCCCTGCTCGATATGCGTGTCGTACTTATCGGGGAACGTCTGAATAAAATCGTCCGCGCACGCGAGCTTGCAGACGTGCTGAACCTCCTCGTCGGTGGCGTACTCATCGCCCCAACGGATATTGTCGTAAATACTTCCGCTGAACAGGACGTTCTTTTGCAGCACCATCGCAACGTTATTGCGCAACGCCTCAATATTGTAGTCGCGCACGTTTTCACCACCGACAAGCACCTCACCCTCGGAGGTGTCGTAAAGCCGTGGTATCATGGACACGAGAGTTGACTTTGACGAGCCCGTACCGCCGATAATGCCGATAGTCTCACCCGACTTGATCTTGAGGTCAATATGATCGAGCGCGTTGCTTTCGGCGGTCTTGAAGTACTTGAACGAAACATTCTTGAATTCGATAGAGCCGTCCTTGACCTCTGTGAGGTTGCGCTCGCCGTCGTTGATGTCGCTCTTTTCGTTGAGCACCTCGACAACACGGTCGGCACTCGCCTTGGACATCGTCATCATAACGAATATCATCGAGAGCATCATAAGACTCATCAGTATTTGCATGGTGTAGGTGAACAGCGACATAAGTCCGCCCGTCGTCAAGCCCATTCCGTCAACGTTACCGCTCTCCACAATGAGGTGAGCGCCGAACCATGAAATAACGATAATACAGAAGTAGACCGATATCTGCATCGCGGGACTGTTATACGCGACTGTTTTCTCCGCCTTGCTGAAGAGCTTGTAGATACGGTCTGAAACGCTTGTGAACTTGTGTATCTCGTGCTTTTCCTGTACAAAGCTCTTTACGACTCGAATTCCGTGAACATTCTCCTCGACTACCTCGTTCAGATCGTCGTATGCGGTGAACGTCTTTTCAAATATTGGGAACGCAAGCTTCATTATAATTGCCAATACGATTGCCAGAAATGGTATCGCGCAAAGAAAAACCGTCGACAGCTTGTGATCCGTCTTGAAAGCGAAAATAAACGCGAAGATCAGCATAGCGGGCGCACGGAACGATATGCGCGTTATCATCTGAAACGCCATCTGCACACGCTGAACGTCCGTAGTGAGACGCGTTACAAGACTTGCGGGAGAAAACTTGTCGATGTTGGAAAAGCTGTACTGCTGTATATTGTAGTACATATCCTGACGAAGATTTCTCGCGAAACGAGAGCTTGCCCGCGAGGCGGTGTAACCCGCTGTTGCGCCGAAGAACAGCGCGCCTAATGTTTGAATTATAAGTATCACACCGTATTTCAGAACGTTGTCCATATTGCCGACAGTAATTCCGTTGTCGATGAGATCCGCCATAACTGTCGGAATAGACACCTCTATAAGTGACTCGGCGAGCACGAATATCGGCGTCAATATAGCCGTCAGTTTTGCGTCGCGGACGCACTTAATTAGTGTTTTTATCATTATACCCTCTCCTTCCTGATGTTCTTCTCTGCGGTTTCTATGTTGTGCTGAATCCTCTCTAAATAACCGTAGAGCTGTTCAAGCTCCTTCGGAGAAAAACCTTTTTTGAGCAAAAGCTCCATTTTTTCATTGTCCTCCTTGATAATACGCCCGATCTCAAGCGATCTCTCGGTAGGTACGATTTTTTTCAGCCGCGCATCGTGACTTACGCTCACGCGTTCCACCAAGCCTTTCTTCTCCATAAGACCCAGCACCTTTGAGGTAGTGGAACGGGTTATCCCGAAATTATTTTCGAGATCGCGCTGATAAACGTCATTGCCGCGTTCTTTCATCTCGCAGACATAGCCGATTATCCACCCGTTCGAGCAGGTAAGATTGTCGAGCGCCTTTTTACCTTCGGCGTAGCGGTCGATATACCGCCGTACCGCGTTGTTCAGCATTCTGAGCCGAACTCCTATACCGCGTTTATCCATATTCTCTCCTTATTTAAAGGGCAAAGCCCGACACCGTCCGCACTTCGTGCGAACCGGTCAAACGTTACTGCCTGTGTTTCGATGCTCTGCACTTCGGCAGCACTGATTGCTTGTCGACTTTGTTTACTGTGACTTTACAGTGCTTAATTTATTTTAAGAGTTACCAGTGCAAAATAACTTGTTGGATATGCTACATTATACAGCGATTTCAATAATTTGTCAATAGCCTTTTTGTGAAAAAAAGATGAAAAATTTCTCAAAACGAGGTTCTTGGCATGGCTATCGGCTTGCATAATTTTCCGAATAATATATCAAATAACACAAAAAACGAAGAAAAACTATTGAAAAAAAGCGGAGCTTGTGATATAATTTTATTGTATTGACTAAGGAGGGAATTGTTCAATGTATAAAATAGTTAAAAAGCAAGTACTGAACCCCACCGTTACGCTTATGGAGGTGGAGGCTCCGCTTATAGCGAATAAAGCCGAGCCGGGTCAGTTTATCATTCTGCGCGTAAATGAGGACGGCGAGCGCATTCCGCTTACTGTTGCCGACTTTGACCGCGAAAAGGGAACCGTCACCATTATTTTCCAAATCGTCGGCGCGACGACCGAGCTGCTTAACCACCTTAACGAGGGCGAGTATATTCACGATTTCGTAGGTCCGCTCGGCGTTGCATCGCATACCGAGGGGCTTAAAAAGGTCGCTGTCGTAGGCGGCGGCGTTGGCTGCGCTATCGCGTATCCTATAGCAAAGAAGCTGCATAACAACGGCTGCGAGGTACATTCCATCGTTGGTTTCAGAAACAAAGATCTCGTTATCCTCGAAAACGAATTCAATACGGTTTCCAACGTTATGAAGATAATGACGGACGACGGCTCTCACGGCACTAAGGGGCTCGTTACCGACGCGCTCAAGGAGCTTATCGAAGCGGGGAACAAGTATGATGAAGTCATCGCTATCGGTCCACTGATCATGATGAAGTTTGTGTGCAAGCTTACCAAGGAGTACAATATAAAAACCGTAGTTTCTATGAACCCGATTATGATCGACGGTACGGGAATGTGCGGCGGCTGCCGTCTTACAGTTGGCGGCAAGACAAAATTTGCTTGCGTCGACGGTCCCGACTTCGACGGTCATCTTGTCGATTTCGACGAGGCAATGGAGCGCGGTACTATGTACAAGGAATTCGAGACCAAAAAGCGTGAAGAGGTCTGCAATCTTTTCAAGGGGGTGCATTAAGTCATGCCTAATATGAGCTTAAAAAAGAATGAAATGCCCGTTCAGGACGCTAATGTCCGCAATAAAAACTTCCAAGAGGTAGCGCTCGGCTACACCGAGGAACAGGCGCTCGACGAGGCGGAGCGCTGCCTTAACTGCAAGAACAAGCCCTGTGTGAGCGGCTGCCCCGTAGCTATCGACATTCCCGCATTTATCGCAAAGATACGCGAAAAGGATTTCGAGGGTGCTTATCAGGTCATTGCAAAGAGCAGCTCGCTGCCCGCAGTCTGCGGACGCGTCTGCCCTCAGGAAACGCAGTGCGAGAGCAAGTGCGTTCGCGGTATAAAGGGCGAGCCCGTGGCTATCGGCAGACTGGAGCGCTTTGTTGCGGATTGGCACAACGCTCACTCGATCGAGGCGGCTTCCGTTCCCGCGAAGAACGGTCACAAGTGCGCGATAATCGGCGCGGGACCGTCGGGACTTACCTGTGCGGGCGATCTCGCGAAAATGGGTTATGATGTCACCGTTTTCGAGGCTCTGCACCTTGCGGGCGGCGTTCTGGTGTACGGTATCCCCGAATTCAGACTTCCTAAGTCTATCGTTCAGCATGAGGTCAACAATCTGAAGGAGCTCGGCGTTAAGGTCGAGACAAACGTCGTTATCGGACGCACTATCGAGGTAGACGAGCTGTTTGAGCAAGGCTTTGAGGCTATTTTCATCGGTTCGGGAGCGGGTTTGCCGAGATTTATGAATATCCCCGGCGAGAACCTCAAGGGCGTATACTCAGCGAACGAGTTCCTCACCCGTGTAAATTTGATGAAGGCGTACAAGGAGGGCTCCGATACGCCTATTAAGAAGAATACGAGCGTTGCGGTCGTAGGCGGCGGAAACGTTGCGATGGACGCGGCGCGCTGCGCAAAGCGTCTTGGCGCGGAAAATGTGTACATAGTATACCGCCGCGGCGAAGAGGAAATGCCCGCGCGTAACGAGGAGATTGAGCACGCTAAAGAAGAGGGTATTATCTTCAAGACCTTGAACAACCCCGTTGAGATACTCGGCAATGAGCACAAATTTGTAACTGGAATGAAGTGCGTTGAAATGGAACTCGGAGAGCCCGACGCTTCGGGTCGCCGCAGACCTGTCGAGAAGCCGGACAGCGAGTTCGTGCTTGACGTTGACTGCGTAGTCATGTCGATCGGTACGTCGCCCAATCCTCTTATCCGCAACACCACAAAGGGTCTCGACACCAACAAGCATGGCTGTTTTATCGCGGACGACAACGGACAGACCTCGCGCGAGGGCGTGTTCGCGGGCGGCGACGCGGTTACGGGCGCGGCAACGGTAATCCTCGCAATGGGTGCGGGAAAGACCGCTGCAAAGGCGATGGACGAGTATATCAAGAGCAAGTCGTAATTTAACAAACAGAAATATTATTCGTTATTATTTTTCGCAGTATAAAAGGCAGCCTGTACAGGCTGCCTTTTATACTGGTTTGTTCAGCCAAGGTCGGGGGTGTCGGAAAGTAGTATCCTGTCCGCGTGCTTGCCCTCCGTCTCGAAAAGAATTATCGTGTTTGGACCTTTTTTCAGCAGAGGCGCAGGGATATACAACCGCTTTTGCGGACCTATCTCCCAGAAACGCCCAAGGTTGAAACCGTTCACAAACGCGCAGCCCTTGCCGAAACCATCCGTATCAAGGAACGTATCGCAGGGCTCGTCAACGTCAAAGTCAAATCGGAAAAACGCGGGAGCGTTCCCGACGGGATTTTCGTCGAATTTGAGCGCGGAAAGCTGCTTTTCGTCCAAAGGCAGAGGGAATATCTCGAAGCCGAAAGCACGGTGATCGTTGATCTTCACACCGCCGAGTATTCCCTTGCGCTGATTTTCGAGACCCGTGCCGAAATTCTCGCGCCCGATGTTTTCACACAGCAGGTCGATTACGCCGCCGGAGCGCTTTTCCGAAAGCTCGAATTTCTCCCATATGTTTTCCGCGAATGCCGTGAACAGATACGCGCCGTCATGATAGCCCAACACCCTGTCGGCGGCGTTTTCAAGACGGATATCGTTCACCGTCTCGTTGTTGCGGACTTGCAGCCGATAGAGGATATAGCCGTAATTCTGTCCGATATCCTCCATTGACAGCGGGTAGACCGACTTAACCGGCACGGAGAGTCTGTCGGCGTTCGCAAGCAGCTCCGTGCTGCCCATGCAGGGAATTTCACCGTATGCCTTACGCTTTATTTCAATGGTAAGGGGTATCGGAGCAAAATGCCGATATTTTGAGATAATACTCTTGAATTGTTCGTATTTTTCGGTGATCCTGCCATCCTCGGTGAGGGGCGAGTCGTAATCGTAAGAGGTCACATCGGCAGTCTTGCTGCCGATGTTTCGACCGCTCATAAAGCCGAAATTCGTGCCACCCTCAAACATATAGAAGTTCACGCTGCCGCGCTTTAACAGCTCGTCAAGCTCCGCGGCGGCTTTTTCGGGATGTGTGATGTGGTGTTCCTCTCCCCACGCGTCAAACCAACCGTTCCAGAATTCCATACACATCAGCGGTTTGTCATCTCCGATAAACTTTTTCATCTGTTCAAACTGCCATTCCGCACCCGAGCCAAAGTTGCCCGTAGGCAGAGCTCCGTCGACCATTCCCGACTTGAAAATCGGCTCGCTCCACGGACCGTCCGAGGTTACGAACGGCACGGTGATACCGAATTCGCGCATAGTGTCGCGCAGGAACTTGAGATACGCCGTATCGTTGCCGTAGTATCCGTATTCGTTCTCGATCTGCATTAAGATGATATTGCCGCCCTTGTCAATTTGATATTGTGCAAGTTTTGGCATAAGTTCGCGGTAATATTCATAAACCGCGTCAAGATACGGCTTGTATGAGCAGCGCAGCCGTATCCCCCTGTCCTTGAGAAGCCATGCGGGCAGCCCGCCAAATTCCCACTCCGCGCAGATGTACGGCGACGGACGCACGATCATATATATCCCAAGCTCTTTTGCCGTTTCGATAAAACGGCAGACGTCACGGCTCCCCTCCCAGAGGAATTCTCCCCTGTTCGGCTCGTGAAAATTCCACGGAATATACGTTTCAACTGTATTACAGCCCATATTGACAAGCTTTTCAAGCCTGTCGCGCCAATATTCGGGAACGGTGCGGAAATAGTGAATTGCTCCAGAGATTATTTGGAAAGGCTCGCTGTTAAGATAAAATTTGTCTTTGATCTCAAACATAAATTACTCCTTACAAACTGAATTGTGGTATTATTGTAATAATACCACAATTCAGTCAAAAAATCAATATCAATATTCAATTACATCAACGCTCAACGCGCCCTCGGTGTACCATACCGCCTTGCCGTACTCGGTATTAAGCCTACTTACATCGTTGTTTGCCCATGTATTTATAGTATTCAGCAAGGATGTTTATCGCGTCGCGCAGCTGCTCGTTGGCAAGCATTGCCTTGGCGATATTCCACAAACCGAGCTTGTCGGAGGCTGCTATCTTTATTTCGCCGTAGTCGTAGCGCTCATCGGTCTCATTCTCCAGCTTGTTGGCGAGATGGATTATCCATTCCGTGTCCACCTTATTTGCCTCATTCATATCTGCGCTGATATGCGCCAACTTCATTCCGTAGGTGTCGTAAGCGTCGTTAATCGCCGATTTATACCATTTGTAGCGCGCTTCGTGACTTTTTGCGGATCGCATTATCGACGGTTCTGTGCCCGCTGAAGAGTTAACCTCGGAGCGTTTTTGTAGGCGCTGTTGAGCTCCGCACCGGGGATCTCCTTGATTTCCTCCGTGCTGCTTGTGCTCTCCGTTAAATTAGTTTGTGAACTCAAATCAGATTCGCTTTCATTGTTTTTGCCGCACCCCGTCAGAAAGAAGGCAGCATTGCCGCGCATAATATGTCGGTTATATATTTTTTGATGTTCATACGCACCCGCGGAAGCCGAAAAAACAGCTTGTGCGCCCCGATCTTTTTGCTATGTTCACTGATACGGGTATACGCTGCTTTATCCGTATCGGGAACGCATCCGCTCTGCACGGCAGCTTTGACCGTATGGTCGGTATCATCCAAAATGGCGGAAATGTTTACGAGGAACTCAGCGCGGCTTTCGGTGTGCTCTCGGCATTTTATGAAGAGTACCGTCCTCGCATACAGGAGATCGCTCCGCACTCCGCGAAACGCCTCTCCGACAGCGTTAATGCGTATATTGAGCAGAACTGCGCGGATAATATCAAGATTGCGGATATCGCCGCCAATACGGGCTTATGCTGCGCCAATGACTTGAGCCGAAAAATATGCGAATATTACAAACGAACTCCCACCGAAATACATTTCGAAAAATATAAATATGATATTGTTTTAATATTCGCAGTTACTTTTGCCGTTCAACGCTAAAAATATTATAATATTGTAAATCAGTATTATTTTGCTTGATTTTCACATTTTTTTATAGTATTATATTATATAGAAATATATTTTGATATTTCGGCATTAAAATTTATTAAGGGAGGTTTTAATTTATGGATACCATTAATCAGCCCGCGTGGCTTGACAACGCGATTTTTTACGAGATATATCCTCAATCTTTCTGCGACAGCAACGGCGACGGGATAGGAGATTTTAACGGGATTATCGGCAAGCTTGATTACATTAAGGAGCTTGGCTGCAATGCGATATGGCTTAATCCTTGCTTTAAGTCGCCGTTCGGCGACGCAGGCTACGACGTTTCCGATTATTATTCCGCCGCGCCGCGCTACGGCACTAACGAGGATTTAAAGCGGCTCTTTGACGAGGTCCACAAGCGCGGTATGCACGTTCTTCTCGACCTTGTCCCCGGGCACACCTCCGTTGAGCACAAATGGTTCAAGGAATCTATGAAAGCAGAAAGAAATGCGTACACTGATCGCTACGTCTGGACGGACAGCATCTGGGAGGAGCCGCAGGGAATGGGCTGCATACGCGGCATTTCCGACAGAGACGGCTCCTGCGCGGTGAATTTTTTTTCACACCAGCCCGCGCTGAATTACGGATTTTACAAACCCGATCCCGATAAAAAATGGCAGCAGTCCATGGACAGTGAGGGTGCAAGAGCTACTCTTGAGGAGCTTAAGAACATTATGCGGTTCTGGCTGGGAATGGGCTGCGACGGCTTTCGCGTGGATATGGCCGGGTCATTGGTAAAGCACGACGAGGGCAATAAGGGGACTATAAAATTATGGCAGAACGTCCGCGAATTTCTCGATAGGGAGTTTCCGCTGGCGGCAATGGTCTCCGAGTGGGGCGAACCCGACAAGTCTTTACTTGGCGGATTCCATATGGATTTTCTGCTGCATTTCGGACCGTCACACTATAACGATCTGTTCCGATGCGGCGAGCCGTTTTTCTCGAGACGCGGCAAGGGCGACGTTTCCGAATTTGTAAAAAAATATATAGAAAATTACGAAAAATCCGGTAAAAGAGGGCTTATCTGTATACCCTCGGGAAATCACGATATGGACAGACTTGCCCGAGATTGTTACGGCAACGAGCTTAAGACTGCTTTTGCGTTTCTGCTGTCAATGCCGGGTGCGCCGTTTATTTACTACGGCGACGAGATCGGCATGCGGTATGTGGAGAACCTCGCATCGGTCGAGGGCGGATACGGCAGAACAGGCTCGCGTTCGCCTATGCAGTGGGATAATTCCACCAACGCCGGTTTCAGTTCCGCTCCCGCCGATGAGCTCTACATCAAGCAGGACGACAGCCCGGACCGCCCTACTGTAAAGTCGCAGATGTCCGATGAAAACTCACTCTATAATGAAATAAAGCGGCTTATTGAAGTCCGTCAGTCACACAAAGCTTTGCAGAGCCGTGGTGAGATAGAATTTCTGTGCGCCGAAAAGAATGCCTATCCGCTGGCATATTTAAGAAGTGACAAAGACGAAAAAATTCTCGTGATAATTAATCCCTCCGACAGAGAAGTAACCTACGACTGCGAGTTTTTTCTGAAGGAGAAAATATACTCGGTAGGCGAGGGACTGTCAGTGGACAACGGAAAAATTGCCGTTCCGCCTTGCTTTGCGGGATATTACGAGGTTTAAATCTGATCGTACAAATTTTTGAATATAACACCGGAGCGTGTTTATATTGACCGAGAGGCAGGTATCGAGCGTTAATATTGACACGCTTCGGCTGTTTTATAACTTTCGAAAACCAGGAAATGTTTTTGCCGTTCCTATGTGATATAATGAAACTATCCCAGGAAGGAGGACTTTCATGCAAAACGCCGATATTATCAGAGCAGGTATCGCTTATATAGAGCAAAACCTGAAAACCGATATTACGCCCGAGGATTTAGCTCAGATGGCCGGCTATTCGGTATGTCACTATCAATACCTGTTTGCGCAGGTGACGGGTGTGTCGTTGGCTGCCTATATAAACAGGCGGCGTCTGGATCGCGCGCTGGAGGAAATAAGCGTTAAGCGCAAGGCGATAGACGCGGCAATGGAATACGGCTTCAACACCTATGCCGGATTTTACAAGGCATTTTTGCGAATGTATGGCTGTTCTCCAAAAAAATATTTATCCATTTACGGAACTCATCAATCAACTTCGGAGGTATTATCTATGTTAACTGAAACAGAATTGAGAAAAGTACTGAACAATTGGGACATTCCGCAGGGTCTGCCCATCAGCGACGTGAAGATCATGGACGGTACAAAAACGGCAAACAATGTATGGCAAGTTGGTAAGGACTATATCCTTAAAACGGGTGATAGGGCAGCGCTGCTGCTGAACGCACGGATTGCGAAAGCTATGGCGTCGCAAGGTCTCGCCGCGGCGGTTCCGATCCCGACAAAAGACGGCGGAGAGCTTACGGACGATAAGAATTGTTTTGTGCTGATACGCAAGTCAACGGGCGAGCCGCTGTCCAAAGCCGAACGCTTTGGTGCGAAATGCGGTGATTTCGGGTTCAAATACGGACAAAGTATCGCCAAACTGCATAATGCACTGGCTAAGGTAGAAAGTGACATTCAGCCGTTCGAGCAGAACTTATTTGAGCATGTGACCGAATGGGCGTTGCCGCTCGTGAAAAAACAGAATATTCAATGGAATATGGGGATTTCGGAGAGCTTTTTTGAGGAGTATATTCGAGATTTCGGCGCGCTGTTTGAAAAGCTGCCCAAGCAATTGATACATCGCGACACCAATCCGTGCAATATTTTGTTTAATAACGGCGAAGTAATCGGTTTTGCCGACTTTGAGCTGAGCGAACGGAGTGTGCGTTTATGGGATCCCTGCTATTGCGCCACGGGAATACTGTCCGAGCAGCGGGATACCGAAAACGCTTATGATAAATTCTCGGAAATATTGGATTCTATCCTGCACGGTTACGACAGTGTCAATCCTTTAACGGCTGAAGAAAAACAGGCTGTCTACTATGTTATTTGCTCTATACAGATGATTTGCGTGGCGTATTTTGAAAGCGTCAACGAATATAAGGAGTTGGCGAAAACAAACCGCGAAATGCTGCTGTATATTATAGAGCAAAAGAATTGTATAAACGGCTTTTTTTGATCGTTCCGTCTCTTGAAATACCGTCCTGTTCAGAATATCGCTGTTGACATTTGAAATAATATGTGGTATAATTACTTTATCAAATTTATTGCGGAGGTATGTTTTTATGGAGCTATTAAAGGATCAGGTTGCTTTTGTTACCGGAGGAACGCGCGGTATTGGATATGCAATCGTGCGTACGTTTCTTGAAAACAAGGCTAAGGTAGTTCTCTGCGGTTCGAGACGCGATACCGCAAAGAAGGCAGTGGAGGCACTGAAAGCCGAGAACAGCAATTTTGAAGTCGAGGGTATGTCTCCCGATCTGACAGACTACGCGAGCGTTGAAAAAGCAATCAGCGATGTAAAGACAAAGTACGGCAGAATAGATATCGTTGTCAACAATGCGGGAATAAGCGCCTCCGATTCGCTTTACAATTACGACCCCAAGAATTTCGACAAGATCATGCAGCTTAACGTAAACTCCTGCTTCTATACTGCAAGAGCTGCCGCGCCGATAATGAAGGAAAACGGCGGAGGCGTTATTCTCAACACCTCGTCAATGGTATCTATTTACGGACAACCCGCGGGCGTTGGTTATCCCGCTTCCAAGTTCGCAGTGAACGGTATTACAAAGTCGCTCGCGCGTGAACTGGCAAAGGATCGGATACGAGTAAACGCGGTTGCGCCCGGTGTTACCGACACCGATATGGTCTCCGCGCTCCCCGAGCAGACGCGTCAGTATATCACCTCTACTATTCCGCTCGGCAGGATCGGCACTCCTCAGGACATCGCGAATGCGTTCTTGTTCCTCGCAAGTCCGCTCGCGTCGTATATTACGGGCGAGATACTCTCCGTTGACGGCTGCGCAAGAACTTGATTTGTGTATTATCCCTCCGAACCGATCTCGGAGGGATAATTATAATTAAGGGATATATCTGGAGGACAAAATGTTTGCGGTAATAGACACGGAAACAACTTGGCGCGACGAGGTAATGTCGATTGGCATAGCGGTCTCCGACTTCGACAGCTTTACACTTGCCGACAAGCGGTACTACATATTCACTCCGTATAAGGATCATGGTGGAATGTACACAGATACACTGTATGTCCGCACGCCCAATTTGGAATGTTCACGAGCCGCGGCAATGAAAGATCTGTGCGATTTTCTGAAAAGCAATGATGTGACCGATATTTTCGCTTACAATGCCATTTTCGACCATCGGCATCTTCCCGAACTGCAATATCTCGATTGGTACGATATAATGAAACTCGCCGCGTATCGGCAATACAACCCGAAAATACCTTACAATGCTGATTGCTGCGGTACTGGCAGATTGAAAAGCGGCTATGGAGTAGAAAGCATCTACCGAATGTTAAGCGGCAACATGCGTTACAGTGAACTTCACAACGCCCTCACCGACGCGGTTGACGAGCTGGAAATAATGCGAATGTTAAAGCATGAATTCACCGTCTATTCCAACGCAAAAATAACATCGACTGTCACTAAGGACTGGACGAAAAGCGCAGAATATGATATAATAAAGAAATGAGAGTAGCAAC
>CAJUMS010000022.1 GCA_910587465.1 uncultured Oscillospiraceae bacterium | reverse complement strand
TTGGTGTCCTCTGGCTTGTTCTCATCGGGAGTGCTCTCGGAAGGAGTGGTATCATCGGGAGTGCTCTCGGAAGGAGTGGTATCATCGGGAGTGCTCTCAGAAGGAGTAGTATCATCGGGAGCAGCGTTGTTTGCAGTAAGAACAACACCGCCAGCGCCAAGAACCTCTACCTTCTCAACAGTTGCATCATTGCCCCACCACTGAGCAATCCATACCTGTGCATAAGGATTGGTAGGATCGTTAGCATCAGAATCAGCAAAAGCAGGAGCATCCAGCAAAAGAGTTACCTTATTATCTTCGGTAAGAGTGATCTCCTTGCCAGCATCTGCATTGCCCCATTCGTGCTGCGCCCAACCTGTGGAAGCACTGTTAAAGCCGATGCCGCCGCCAACGCCGGTATCAGCATAGTCACCGGAAATTGTAACTGTTAAACCATAAACATCGGTTACAGTATAGCCTTCCTCAATAAGGTCAACCATATAGTTGCCATTTGCATCGCTAGCGTTTGTAATGCCCGCAAAAGCAACTGCGGACATAGCGCTTACTGTAACTACGGAAGCAGCCGCAGCAGCCAAAATTCTTTTAATGCTCATTGTAAATTCCTCCAAGTAAATTTTTTCCAAACAATGTGCGTGCGGACAGCCCGCACTTTTTGCTCAATTTATATTATACACCTTTAATAAGCATATTGCAATTGTCCGTTTAGCCAAATTTCTTTGCCGATTTTAAACGTTTCTTTAGTGATTACCAACAAAAACGCGGCACTTTTGCACCGCGTTTGTGTATTTACTTGAAGTTTTCAGAAACTGTGATTACTTTCTCTTCTTAGCTACGATCATAGCACCTGCTGCAACAGCCGCAACTCCAACAACTACAGCAACGCCCTCAACACCAGTATCAACGTTAGATGCATTGTTATCGTCTGCGGGAGTAGACTCGGAAGGAGTAGTGTCATCGGGTGTCTGGGGAGCAGCAGCTTCTTTGTAAGTGAAGGTTACTTCGCACTCGCCCGCGTCAACAGTGCCGGGTGCATAGAATATCTTGAGGTAGCACTTCTCTTCGCTCAGAGAGATATCGGATGCATTCAAGGTGATTGTATCCTCAAAGTAGTAATCCTCATAGCCAGCGTCGGTAGCCTGCTTCCAAGTAAGATCTGCGTCAGCAGCGTGGAAACCGATACCCATCTTGTAACCGTCGGTCTTGATAGTGATAGTTTCAACATCGGAAGCCTTCTTGCCGTCGTCGAGCATTGCCTCGAGAGAAGCTACATCCTTAAAGATCTCAACATCCTTCCATGCATTTTCGGGGTTAGCGGGAACAGAAACCTTAGCAGCGGAAACAACGACTGCCATAGCGCTTACTGCAACAACGGAAGCGGAAGCAGCAGCCAAAATTCTTTTAATGCTCATTGTAATTATCCTCCAATATAAATTTCCAAACAGCGCAGTCTGTCCGCGCTTTTGTTATTTATATTATACATCATTTAACTTAATATTGCAACCGTACAATTAACCAAACTTTAAGTTTTTGTTTTATAATTTTTTTGTACATATCAAACAAAAAAGCGCGTAGTTTAAGTAAAATACGCGCCAAATTACTTAAATTGAGTTAATCACCTTCTGAAATTCGGGTTATCGTTAGGTTCACGCATTATTGCGTCATAAAGGTGCTTTGTCTTGTTTGATTTGCCGTGCTTTTTCTCCTTGAGCATATCAAGCTCCGACTGCTCGGGAGGAGCGGACTGCTCATCGAACAGCTCCCTGTCCTCTGTCCAGATACCGCTTGGCGCGTTTTTCTTGGTTATCGCTCTTGGCAATGGCTTATCGCCGTGGTCGACAGCCTCATCGCCGCGCGCTCTTGTGCGCCTCGGGCGCGCACCCATATCGCTCTCGGACTGCTCAAGCACATCAAAAATGCTCTCGATATCCTTGAACGGATCGTCGTCGAGCTGCGGAGCTTCCCGAGACGGCGGCACCTGAGCTATCGGTTCGGGCTCGCGAGGTTCTTGCGGAGCGATATCAGTCAGATCCATAGTCGGCGGCTCGGAGAAGAGCTCCATTTCGGGCGGAGCTGCGGTCACGGACGCGCCTGCCATTTTGCCGTAAGCGCTGATAGCCGCTGCGTTTTTTCGTATTACTTTAGGCTTCGGAGGTGGCGGCGGCTCAAGCTGAGCCGGCTGCGACACAGGCTCGGAAACAGCTTTGTAATACCGATCGCCGGACTCGTCGGTGAATTCGGGCTCAAACCGCGGAGCACGGCGCGGTCTCTCGGCGTGCTCGTCCGTATATTCTCCGCGCGGAACCAGCAGCGGCTCGGCACGTTGTGTTTCAGCACGCTGTGTTTCAGGACGTTCGTAACGCTCTCTTTCGCGCGGATACTCCTCCGTAAATTCCTTCCTGCGCGGTGCGGAGAATGACGGACCAAAAGCGTTTCTGTCGTTATCATTCTGTTCCAGCAAACGCGGAGCGGGGCGCTCGGAACGCGTCTTTTCCCCTTCAAGCCGTTCCTCGAGACGTTTCAGTTCCTCAAACGGACTGCGTTGTTTCTGCTCGGGAACGGTCTCCTTGACAGGCTCGGAAGCGGGGGCAGACTGCGGCTGAACGGGCGAGCCAAACGGTTGAAATCCCGCGGGATCAGGCTTACTGTGATTTTCGCCCAAGCTCTCGCCGCCGCGGATAATATGCGATATCTGCGGCTGCTCGCTCTTTCGGCGCTGCTTGCTCGGCGACGTGAAAAAGCCCTCCTTCAACGCGCGCTCCTCCTCGGGATCGGTCTCGGGAATATTCTGCTTTATGTCGCTGCGATTTATCCTCTCTGGAACAAACGGCTTTACCACGCCCTTTTTCGGCGGCTCCGGGTCTTTTTTAGGCACTTCCACGATAGGGTGACTTCGCGTAATATCCACCTCAAGCGAATAATTCAGAAAATCCTCCAGTTCGCCGGGAGTTATCTCGCCGTTGTCGACCTTCTGCTTCATTGCCGCAAGGTAATTTCGCCAGTAGTCGTATTCCTTGACGCTCATCGTCTTATCAACGCGCTGATACATCTCGTCCGTGACCTCTTCGCAGCGTTTCTCGAGCGCGTCGGTCATTTTGGGCTTGGGGTTCTCCTCCTCCCAGAGTTCAAGGCACGTCTTGCCGTTGGGGATAAAACGCGAACAGTAATCCTCCGGATGCTCGTTATCCTTCATAAAGTAACGTCCGCACCGCTTGCACTTCGCGAGCCACGCGCCGTTTTCGATGATCGTGTCGATCTCAAGATCAATAACGGCTTTCAGACTGCACGGCATAAATATTTTCTCAGGATAATTCTCCATTTTACCGCGGACAATGCTGTAGCTTGAAAGCTCCTGCGGCAAACCCTCCTTCATGCGGGAGAACGCGTCCATGGCTATTTGATCGGATATTTCCTCATAGTTCTCAACATCGGAATAGTCCTCACTGTAATCGAAATCCGCTAGAACGTGGCGAACTATTTCCTTGGAAATATTCGGAAACATAAACGGCGCGGTCGGTATCCTGCCGACGGAAAACACCTTTGTAACGCCCATGTCCTCGATCTTGCAGCCGAGCTCTCGCGCAGTCACGCTGAACGCGAGATCGAAGTAATTTCTTCTTGCGGCGACCTCCTCCGCGGATTTTACCGTCTCGGTGAACACAAAATGCACCTTGGTGCGCGCGTAATCCTGTACTCTCACGATATTGAGCCACTGGTTGATATCGCGGTTGTAGCGGAAGTCGCACAATCTCGCAAACACTGTTTTCTCAAACGGCGTCTTACAGCGCACAAAGCGGTTCCACAACGCGCTGTCGCCGATATTGTCACGCCTGCAAACATAGTCGATCCAGCAGTCCAGAACGGCTTTTTCGTAGATCGTTCTGATATGATGCCTGATGTAGCAATGAGCATTCTGAATGTCCTTGCGTAAGTCGGAAACGCGGTCAGCGTCCAGTGTGCCCGATTTCAGCGCGTCATTGCACAGATCTATGGAATCCTTAGCGAAAAGCGACAGATCAAAGTCGCAGAAGTCCAACAGCGTCGCAGGATAACGAAGCAGAAAAATCTCATTTGAAGTCTTTCCGACAAGCTTCAACGTTCTTTCCAAGGCAATTCTCCTTTACTTGCATTATTCCGCAGTGCGTGTGGTATCACCGGTTTCCCCCGTCTCTGCACTGCCCGACAAGTCACCCGACGTACTGCCTGACGTTCTCGTACTTGAACTCGACGAACGGCTCGGCGAAGAACCGACCGAGCTGTCATCCTCCTCGGCAGGCTTAATGAGATACGGATTTTCGCGCAGACTTCCCTCGACAAGCAGCACGTCGGTCTTTACTCCGTCGACCTTCTGTGTGCTCCACGATACAAGATCCTCGCTTTTGTTCTGATATGTCGCGGTATGAATATGTCTGCAGCCGAATACCTTTTTGCACAACCCGAGCGGTATCTCCACATCGTCGCCCGTATATTCAACATAATACGTCATCGCTTTGCGTTCGTTGGTATCGTTGATATAGCGCACGATACGGTACTCTCCCGACTCGGAGAGCTTTTCGTAATCGGGATCGCGTCTTGTCAGGTCAACTCCCGTAAACGTGATATCGCCCATAAACATACGTATTCCGATATAGCCCACAACACCGATAACGTACATCAGCAGATACATAGTACCGAGCACGGTTTTCAGCGTTTCATTTGAATTATTGACGAAAAACAGCACAAGCATAACTACCAACGGCGGGGCGATCATATACCAGTTTCCAAACCCGAAGATTACGATTGCGAACACTATCGGCGGCAAAATATATGCATTTATCTTGGTAAACATCTGCTTTCTCGTTAAGATCATCAGTCCGAGCGCCGCGATATTCACAAAAAGGTACAGTACGAAAAGCGGGGTGGGATTTTCGAACACGAAGAAAAATCCGAAGTTAAGCCACGCCACCCAGAGCATAAGAGCGGTGTATCCCCAGCACAGCAGTGCCACGGCACGTCTGAACCATACATTTTTGAAAAAAGCTACCAGCTTGTCCATATTTTAACCCCTTTAAAATTAAGTATGATATTGAGTCGTAAAAATGCTATTATGTAAATAAAAACAATACTACATATTATATTGTATAACAAATCCGCAAAAAATGCAAGAGCTTTTCCGAGAATTATCATTTTTTTCGTAAAACAATCAACAAAAATCCGGAGCAAGGCTCCGGATCTGTTGAAATATCTGATATCTTCGCTTGATCAATCTCTGCCATTATTGAACTTCTGAAGCAGCAGATCAATATCTGACGCGCCCGAGGCAAATCCCACATTTCCCGAAAAACCATCGGAGGTAGGCGTCACAGTAACAGAGGCCATGGGCTCGGGGTCTGAGGAAGCAAATCCGCTCGAAACCGAGGTCGTCGGCACATCCTCCTCAAAGTCCGTAGCAACAACAATAAGCGATATTTCGTCCTCCGCCAGCGAATCGTCGAACACAACGCCGAACTTGTATCTCGCGTCGGTGTTGAACTTCTCCGCGATATCCTGCGTAAGGCTGTCGAACTCCTCAAACGACAACGTACTCGGCACGCTTATGTTCAGCAAGCCGCGTCTTGCGCCGTTGATAGAGGTCTCGAGCAACGGGCTGTTAAGAACCTCGTCAAGTGCCTCGTCGATCTTGTAATCACCCTTGCCGTGACCGATAGCCATATGCGCGATGCCGGAATTGCTGAGCGCCATCTTAACATCGGCAAAGTCAACATTGATATGACCGTCGCCCTGGAGCAGCTTTATAATACCCATTACAGCCTTGCAGAGGATATTGTCGACCTCGGAAAACGCGTTCTTCAGCGTAATCTTAGCACCCTTTAGCTCCTTCAAACGATCATTCGGGATAACGATAAGCGCGTCGACATACTTCTTCATCTCGGAGATACCGCCGATAGCCTGTCGCATTTTGCTGGTACCCTCCCAGCCGAATGGCTTTGTAACGACACCGACCGTCAGGATATCTTTATCCTTGGCAACACTCGCCACGACGGGAGCAGCTCCCGTTCCGGTACCGCCGCCCATACCCGCGGCGATAAACAGCATAGAAACGCCGTCCATAGCTTTTTCGATATCCTCGCGATTCTCCTCCGCGGAATCTCTGCCCTTGGACGGATCGTTGCCCGCACCCTGACCCTTGGTGGTCTTTCTGCCGATCTGAATGCGCTTCATTTTACTGCCGTCCTTGCCGCGAAGCGCGGCAACATCGGTATTGGCGATAACATACTCAACATCATGAATACCGCTTTCAACCATGTGCGAAACAGCGTTTCCACCCGCACCGCCGACACCAAAGACCATGATCTTGGTCGTCATCTGAAAATCGTCGGCTACTTCAAATCCGTCGTTGTTATCGTCAATCGTAAAAGCCATAACTTACAACTCCTCCTGCTTTTTACGTCATTTTGCAAATACTACTTACTATTATAACAGAATTAAATGAAAATTGCAACTGTTTTTTAAAATAAATTTCACAATCGCTGTGACTTATTTTTGTGGAATTGTACAAAAAGGTATAATTTACCTTAACCAAAACCGCCGCAAAAAGCGGCGGCGTATAAACTATTCTCCTGTTTCCCACGTTCCCTCATTCGTCCACGGTTCTTCATAGGTATAGGGGTCTTCGTGGGTCGGCTCTTCATAAGACGGCGGCTCGTATGTCTCAGAGGTTTCCGAGGTCTCGGGCTCCTCGGGAACAGTAGGCAGCGTTGTCGACGTAGGCGTTGACGAACTGCTTGTGCTCGGCGGCTTGGGCTTGTTCCTCACCGCAACCTTTTCGGGATTTGTCAGCAGCAGCGTAACGCTCTCCTCCGCGCCAAGCTCCTCCTTGATTATCGCTGCCGCAACGCGCAGTTTGCTCTCGACGTCTATCGCAGGACCAAGCTCCAGCACGACCCTACCCCCGTCCACGGACAGCTTAACAGAGAACCTATCCGTCATATCTATCTCGTCCAGCTTTTCAAGTCCCGCCTTTTCTGCCGCATCGAATACTATCTGCGGGATCTCATCCTTGCCCTCAGTCTTGGATTTCAGCCATTTTCCCGTCTCGATACTCTCCGCGTCAAAGCCCTTGACAACGGTAAGCCCGTCCGTATTGCCCTGTTCGATTATCTTGCCCATACGCGATATCGCCGCCTTAACGCCATCCTGACTTAACGCGTACCAACGTTCCGCCTCGTCGACGGTAATGATAAACTTTGTCGGAAATGAACGCTTGACCTCAGCCTTATCGACATAAGACAGCGAATTGACGATTTTATCCGCCGCCTCTCCGACATTAACGTGCAGTAGATTATCGCCCGACTTCAGCCCCGATCTGCCGATTATCTCAGCCGCCGTATAGCGCATATTACCCTGCACCTCTATCTCGCTGCACTTGAACAGCACCGTATTCGCAAGCACGATCATAACGATAACTACGATTATCGCCGCCAGAATATAATACAGTATATAGTTGCCGCCACGGAATTTACGGCGCTTTTTCGACGCGGTCTTGGAGCGCATCGCCTTTGAGACTGCCTTTTGTGCCTGCGGATTAACGGGTCTTTTCGGCGCGGACTGCCTTGGCGCATTATTGCGCGAAGCATGCGGTTTCTGTACGTTTTGCGGCTTTTTATTGTTGACGGGACGGAGTTTTTTCGCGTCGCTCTTTATTGGCAGCTCCTTAGTTGATTTCAGCATACCCTTCGGCACTTTATCGGAGACCTGCCTTTTTGGCTTATTCGGCATTTTACCGTCACTTCCCTTCAACTTCCTTTATACGGCGGCACACCGCGGAAAGCGATTGCTCCCCGCGGCACCGCACAGCCGTTCATACTCTTTTGATATCCGCTCCGACCGACCGCAGAGCGCCCTCCAGCGACTCATAGCCGCGGTCAATGTAGCAAAGACCCGTTATCTCGCTCGTTCCCTCAGCAGCCAGAGCCGCCGTGACGAGCGCTGCCCCTCCGCGAAGTTCCGCCGCGCACACCTTTGCACCCGACAGCCGTTTAACGCCCTGAACCACGCACACCCTGCCCTCGGTCTTTATCGACGCGCCAAGCCGAACAAGCTCGGGAATGTGCCTGAAACGATTTTCGAATATCGTCTCGACGAATACCGACGTTCCCTCGGCGGTAGCGCACAGTGCGGTGAACGGCGCCTGAATATCCGTTGGAAACCCCGGATACGGCATCGTCCGCACCGTCGGCGGTGCGGAAAGCCGCTTGTTGCAGCTGAGATACATCTTCCCTCCGCCATAGGTGTAGATACGTGCTCCCATTGCCTCCAGCACGGGGATAAAGCCGTTCATATGCCGCGGCTCGCACTTCGTTAAGATCAATTCGCCGCGCGTTATCGCCGCCGCGCACAGATACGTCCCCGCGACAATCCTGTCGGGGATAACGCTGTGCTCGCACGGCTCGGCTCGCGGAGTGCCCTCGACGGTTATCACGCTCTCGCCCGCGCCGCCGATCTTTGCGCCGAATTTGCCGAGACAGTCCGCTAAATCGACTATCTCAGGCTCGCGCGCGGCGTTATGTATTTCGGTGAACCCCTTTGCCGACGTCGCCGCAAGCAGGATATTCTCCGTAGCGCCGACCGACGGGAACGAAAGCGTGATCTTCGCGCCGTGAAGCCCTCCTGCCGCCGTGCAGTCGAGATATCCGTGCTCCTCGGCGATCTCCGCGCCCATCTGCCTTAACGCCGCGAGGTGCAAATCGATAGGTCTCGCACCCAGCTCGCACCCTCCAGGGAACGACAGACGGCAGCGGCCCGTCCTCCCGAGCACCGCGCCCAGAAAAACTATTGACGACCGCATTTCCCGCATAAGCGCGTCGGGAATTTCATAGCCCGATACGTTTGTCGCGTCCACCGTCACCGTGTCGCCGCTCCTTTTGCAGCGGCAGCCGAGGTGGGTCAATATCCTGCAAGCAGCGTCCACATCGGTAAGCTCGGGACAATTGTGCAGCACCGTTTCTCCATGTGCCAGAACCGCCGCCGACAACAGCGGCAGAGCGCTGTTTTTCGCGCCGTGAACTCTCAATTCGCCCTCGAGCTTCCGCCCGCCGTTCACGATAAATTTTCGGCGATTATCCATAACATCACCCTTTCAACAAATTATACAGCATAATATGTTGAACGGGGATTTTATGTGAATTTTAGGGTTTACTCGAAGTGCTCCCTGCCCACAAGGTCTATTATTTCGGACAAGATAATATCCGCTGCATTGGCTTTGCGCATTTTTGCGGCGTTTTCACGCATAAGCTCCAGCCGGCCTCTATCGTTATACAGCTTTGAAACCTCGTTGACCAGCCTTGCCCTTGTCAGCTCCTTATCCTCGATAAGAATCGCGGCATTCTCGTTGACCAGAGTCATCGCGTTGTAATACTGATGATTTTCGGCGGCTGCGGGATACGGCACGAGTATCGACGGTCTGCCGATCTCGGTAAGCTCGGTTATCGTCATAGCTCCCGCTCGTGATATTATCAAGTCTGCTGCACACATACACGTATACATATTATCAATATAGTCTCTGAAGATATGGCGGCTCTTATCCTCGGATACTCCGCTCTGCTCCAGAGCCGCGTAGAACGTGTCCTTGTTCTTGCTCCCGAACGAGTGTATATGATTGATACCGCCCGTCTTCTTTTCCCACGCGATAAGTTCAGCGACCGCCTCTGTTATCTTATTCGCACCGAGACTTCCGCCGAACGACAGCACCGTGAATCCGTCGGACAAACCGAGCCGTCTGCGCGCCGCGGACTGCTCCTCAATGGGGATATTCGTCCTTAACGGATTTCCAGTGACTACGCAATTGTCGGTATTCTTGAGGTGCTTTTTCGCGTCCTCGACGGCGAGCAAAACCTTGTCCGCCTTTCCCGAAAGCATTTTCGTCGCCATTCCCGGGTAGGAATTGCTCTCGTGAGTTGCCGTCTTTACGCCCATCGCAGCGGCTTGTCCGATGACTGTCGCGGTAACGTAGCCGCCTGTTCCCACCGCAAGCTCGGGCTTGAACTCCTTGATTATCTTCCGCACAGCCCTCTTTGCCGAGATCAAGTAACGATACGCCGCCTTGACGTTGCTCAACATATCCCGCGGTGAAAATCCGCGCTGAAATCCCGACATCTCCACGCCGCGGAAGTCGTATCCCGCCTTGGTAACAAGACGGCTCTCCATTCCGCTAGGCGTACCTATAAACAGTATCTCCGTATTCGGGAACACCTGTTTCATCTTATCCGCTATGGCGAGCGCGGGATTGATATGCCCCGCAGTCCCGCCCGCAGCAAAAATAACCTTCATAATACCCCTTATTTAAAAGGCAAAAGCTCGCACCGGCTCACCTCGTTCGCCTAGCCAAGCTTGCATTGCCTTCGTTTCACTACGGCAACGCAGCTTGCTTGCGACTTTTGCCCCCACAACTTTATTACCTTGCATTTTGTTTGCCGCGATGACCGCCGCGCCGCTAATTTAATTTAGCCCGCTTACTTACCGACAGCAGCAGACCCATTTCACATAGTTGCAGCGCCAGAGCCGTACCGCCGTAGCTGAAAAACGGCATTGAGATACCCGTATTCGGTATGCAGCACAGATTAACACCGAGGTTCAGGAACGCCTGCAAGCCTATCTGAAAAGTGATACCCGTCGCGAGCAGACAGCCGAATTTATCCTCCGCCTTTCTCGCGATGTAGAACCCTCTGAACACGAAAATCAAAAACAGCACGATGACCGCAAGACCGCCCACCAAGCCGAATTCCTCGACCAGTATAGCGTAAACGAAGTCGTTGTGAGCCTCGGGAAGATAATTATATTTCTGACTCGAGTTGCCGAAGCCCTTACCCCAGATACCGCCCGAACCGAGAGCCAATGCCGACTGATAGTTCTGATAAGAGCCTGCGCCGGGATCTGACAACGGATCCATAAAGACGATTCTTTCCTTAAAGTAGCCTATGTCCAGTACCATTACGGCAAAAACCGCCACGCCTACCGCAAGCAGACAGATCGGAACAAGATACTTAAGATTTGACCCGCCCGTGAACAGCATAGCCACGAAAACCACGCAGATAATTACCATAAATGACAAATGCATCTGGCTTATCATTGAAAGAATTATGATTACCAGCATTACTCCGGGTATGAATATGCCGTCGTAGAATTTGCGCATTTTGTCCGAATTTTTTTGTATATAATAAGCAAAGTACACAATAACGGCGATCTTAAGAATGTCGGACGGCTGGAACTGTCCCAGTCCCGGAACGGGAAGCCAACGTTTCTGACCGCCCACCGCCGCGACGCCGAGCGGTATCGTAAGCAAATTCAGAAACATAGCAAAGAACAGAAACAAATGTGTCACGGTAATACTTTTTTTGCCGCCGAACAGCTTGAACTCATGCCGCAGGAAACGGTAGTCGAAAAACGACAGCACGAACATCGCTGCCAGACCCAAGCCCGCCGCTTTCATCTGTTGGGTGACATAGGCGAACGAATCGCCGTTGTTTTCGCTGTACGACAGCGCGTGTCCAGCCGAGAACATCATGGTGATACCAAAAACCAGCAGCACCATAATGATTATCAGCATAGGCACGTCTACCCTGCCTTGAAGAGTGAAAAACCGTACTCTGTTCGGGTCTTTGACCTTCTTCTTTTTCTTTGCTTTTACGGCGGTCTTTTCGACCTGCTGCCCGAGGGGCTTCCGAACCTGTTTCGAAGCAGTTCTTCCCTGATCCGCCCTGTTCTGACTTTCTGTAACGGCGCTCGCTTGTGATGACCGGACAACTCTGCCCTGAGGTCGGCGCACGCCCGCGGGGGCATTATTTCGCGGCGGCTGCTGCCTTGCCGCGGAATTCTGTCTTGCTTGCTGCATTTTTACCCTCCCTAAACCGGAACGTTAATGTGAACACGCTCACCTAACAAACATTCCGTATGCCAATACCACCGCAAACGCTCCGAAAAGCGCCGCGACCGTCGAAAATACCGCGTCGATCTTTATCTCGCTCCAATGCGAGAGCTCGAAATGATGATGAATAGGCGTCATTTTGAATAGGCGTTTACCCTCTTTTGTATGGTAAATTCTCTTGGTTATCTTGAATACCGTCGACTGAATGACTACCGACAGTGCCTCAAGAATATACACCATAGCCGCGAGTACCATGAGGAATTCCACGCCGCAGCCCACCCCCAGCGCGCAGACTATGCCGCCGAGGAACATCGAACCCGTATCGCCCATAAACACCTTTGCGGGCGGGAAGTTCCACATCAGAAATCCGACGCAGCCGCCCGCCGCGCACAACGCAAGCAGCCGCTGGCCGAACATTCCGAGCATTCCCGAGATCACCGCGAACACCGCCGTGTATATCACCGTGACCGATGAGCACAGCCCATCAATACCGTCCGTGAGATTGACCGCGTTTACAAGATAAAGTATGCCGATACCCATTATCGGATAGTAAAACAGTCCCAGGTCCCACTGCAGACCTCCGGGAAACAGTATCACCGTGCGCCGCAGACCGCTTATATACAGCGTCGCGAAGTACGCCGAGATTATCATCACCTGGAAAATTATTTTCTGTATCGGCGTAAGTCCCTCGTTATGCTTTTTCTTCACCTTAATGAAATCGTCGAGGAAACCCATAAACCCGAACATCACAGCCATTATCATGCCCGCCATCGAGCGTATGAACTCCGCCTTATCCGCTCCCGCCCAGTCCGCGCTGCCCGTCGCCGAAAAAATTATGATTCCAACGATAAAGCTCACTAATACCGCGAAAATAAAGGTTATTCCGCCCATTGTAGGAGTGCCCTCTTTTTTCGCCTTGTGCCACTTAGGACCGATATCGAGTATCGTCTGCCCGTATTTCAGCCTATGGAGCAGCGGTATAAACCAGAACCCTGCCAGCCACGTCAGCACGAATGCCGCGATAGCCGCAAAAACGCTTGTCCAAATCTGCATATTTTACTCCCGGTATTATTTTATTTTTTCGGCGATCTCTTCCATTTTCATTCCGCGGCTGCCCTTGAACAGCACTGCGTCGCCGCTTTTTATCTCGTTAAGTAAAAGCTCCGTCAGCTCCTGCTTGTTCTCGCTGTGAATCACCCTTGCGCCGCTCTTTGTCAGCTCGTCGCGAAGCGCGGTCATCTCGCGGCCGTACAGGAAGAACATATCCGCGTGCTCTCCCGCAAATTCCGCAAGTCCCGCATGGAGCGACTTCGACTGCTCTCCAAGCTCCAGCATATCTCCGAGAACCGCTATGCGCCTTCCTTCGGTCTTGACCGCGCCGAGAACCGAAAGCGCTGATCTCATCGAGGTGGGCGAGGCATTGTAGCAGTCCAGGATAACGCGGATATTATCGCCGCGCAGCTCGGTCTTTTGCCGCATTCCGCTGCCTTCATAGCTCATAAACGCAGGAATTATCTCTTCGGGAGACAGCCCGAATTCGATACCAACACAGAACGCCGCCAGCGCGTTCAATATATGATGCTCACCCGCAACGGGGACGGACGCCTTGTAGGAATTACCGTTATAATGCAGCGTGAACTTGCCGCCGTTCCCCGATTGAGATAACGCTGTTGCATAAACGTCGAATTTTTTTGATAATCCGTAGCGTATCAGCCGCCTGCCGCCTACATCCTCCGAGGTGATCTTTCCGAGATATTCGTCGCCGCCATATACTATGAGCGGCGCGTTTTCGTCCATGCCGTCAAGTATCTCCAGCTTTGCAGCAAGGATATTCTCACGTGTTTTAAGATTCTCGATATGGCAGAAGCCTATGTTCGTTATCACCGCGCAGGTCGGGTGTGCCGCGCCTGACAACACCGATATCTCTCCAAGGTCACTCATTCCCATTTCGATGACCGCCGCCTCGGTGTTTTTATTGAGACGAAACAATGTTTTCGGCAAGCCTATGTCGTTGTTGAGGTTGCCCTCGGTCTTTAGTGTGCTGTACTTTACCGATAAGACCTCGCTCACCATATCCTTGGTGGAGGTCTTTCCGACACTGCCTGTCACTCCACAGAGCTTGATATCGAATTTATCGCGGTAATACCGTGCCAGCTTAAGCTGAGCGGTACGCGAATTCCTGACGTAGACAACGGGTATTGAAGTCTTGACCGTTCCCGCTGCGAGGTCGGATATCGCTGCGGCAGCGCCGTTCTCCGCCGCCTGTTTAATGTAATCGTTGCCGTCGAAGCGTTCGCCCTTTACGGCGATAAAGAGCGCTCCTTTTTTAAGTGTTCTCGTGTCGGTGGAAACCGAGTTCACCCTTATGCTCCCGCCGATAAGCTCGCCTCCCGTGATCTTAGCGATCTCCTTAGTTGAAAACATACCTCGCCCCCCTGTTACCCTTTTTTAAAATATTCGTCGACGATCTCTTTTTCGTCAAAATGAAAGTACTCGTCGCCTATCGCCTGATAATCCTCGTGACCCTTTCCGCAGAGCGCCACAACGTCACCCTTTTCCGCCATTTCGAGAGCGCGGAATATCGCGGATTGTCTGTCAGTGAACTCCTCGTGCTCCCTGCCCTCGGGAATACCGATCACAACGTCGTCGATTGTCTTTTGCGGGTCCTCGTGGCGCGGACTGTCCGTCGTGACGATAAGCACGTCCGCGTACTTCGCCGCCGCTTTTCCCATATCGGGACGCTTTCCTGCGTCGCGCTCGCCCGCCGCGCCAAACACCGCTATGAGCCTGTTCTTGGCTAACGGTTTCAGCATAGACAGCAGCTTTTCAAGTCCGTCCTCGGTGTGCGCGTAGTCGCGTATCACCGTGAAATCGCCGGCATACAACGTTTCCAGCCGTCCCGCAACACCCTCTATCTTCTCAAGAGCGCACAGCACCTCGTCCATAGGAACCCCCGTCAGGTGTACCGTGACCGCCGCCTCGAGAGCGTTTGAAACGTTGTACAGTCCCGTCATCGCAAACCGCACTGGATAGCTCTTCCCTGCGGCTTTGTCGGTCAGTATAAACTCGGACTTGTGAGCGGCGAGCTTGACGAATTCCGTGTAAAAATCCGCCTTTCCGTCCACAGATATCGTTTTCAGCGGAACTCCCTTTTCGTGACAGTATTCCGCAATTTTCCTGCCGTATTCGTCGTCGATATTAACGACCGCGTTATCGCACATATCAAACAGCATTCGCTTTGCCGCGAAATAGTTCCCGATTGTCCCGTGATAATCCAGATGATCGCGCGTTAAGTTTGTAAACGCTCCGACAGCAAAATTATCCGCTGCGAAACGGTACTGCGCCAGTGCCTGCGAGCTTGCTTCAATAAAGCAATACTCGGTGTTCTCCTCCGCCATTTGCGCGAATAATTGGTACAGTCTGCGCGGCTCGGGAGTGGTAGGCGGACCGTCGTGAGAATACGAAAGACAGCCGCCCGTGTCCGTACCGAGCGTTCCGATAACTCCTGTTCTGTGACCTAACAGGCGCGTTATCTGAGCGCATAGGTTGACGACAGTCGTCTTGCCGTTAGTCCCCGTGACCGCGCAGAGCTTGAATTTTCTCGTCGGATTTCCGTAAAACCTCGACAATAATTCGGGGTACATTCTTCGCGAATTCATAATGTTTATTTCTCGGTCAAGTCCGAGTTTCTCCTGCGTTACCACCGCGCAGGCGCCGTTTTCAATCATTTTAGCGGCAACAGAATGACCATCAAAGCTGCCGCCCTTAATGCAGACGAACAGAAAGCCGCTCTCGACCTCGCGGTTATCCGAGGTCACTCCCTTGACCCCGGTATTTTCAAGCTCCGCGGGGATATCGCATATCCCCGAAAACAGCTCTCCTATCGTCATATGTTCACCGCCTTTAATCTCCGAACGAATTCGCCTGGAACGTTACCTCGATAACGCTGCCTTTATACAATGCAGTACCCTCGGGATAGCTTTGCATCGTTGCTACGGCGTCTGCGTTTTCGGCAGCGCCGCCGAGTATCTTGATGTTAAAGCCCGCGTTCGTTATTGCCTCGTTAGCCGCCGAAACGCTCATGTTGAGCACGCTCGGCACAGTACCCATTTCAAGCTCCTCGTCGCCGATATACAGCACGACCGTCGAACCCTTAGGGATACTGCTTCCCGAAGCAGGTATCTGATCCGTTACACGAGCGTCGCCAGAAGGATCGCCGACAAATCTTACCTTGAAATTATTCGCTGTAAGATAGCTCTGTGCGTACATAGACAGGTCTCCCCTAACGTTCGGAACGACCGCGTCCATTTTCGCCTGTTCCTCAGCCGTGTATGTAGGATAAATACCCAGATGCTCCAAACCGTCATTGAACACCGCCGAAACAACGGGACAAGCGACTGCCGAGCCGTAGTACTCCGGACCCGTAGGCGTATCGACAAGCACCAGCATAACGATCTGCGGATCGTCCATAGGCACAGCCGCCGCGAAGGTTCCTATGTAGGTCATATGAGCGCCGCCTGCCTTTCCGCCCGCGGCGTTGTATTCATCGATCTTCTCCGCCGTTCCCGACTTGCCGCCTATTCTGTAACCAGCGATATACGCGTTATGACCGCCGTTTTCGGTAACGATCGTCTCCAAAATGCCGCGCATGGTCTCGGATGTCTCCTCCGAAATGACCTGACGCTTTATCTGAGTTTCCTTCGTCTCGACGACGTTTCCGTTATTGTCGAGTATCTTGTCTACCAGATGCGGCGTTACAAGATGACCGCCGTTTACTATCGCGCAGAAGGCAGTACACATCTGTATGGGCGTTATCTTGTTGGTTTGACCCATAGAGGACATCGCAAGGTCGACAAGGTTCATTCTTGAATACGGAACATACAGGCTCTGCGCCTCGCCCGGGAGGTCAATGCCCGTAGGCTCGGTAAAGCCGAACGCCTCAAAGTAGTTGCAGAACTTCTGCATTCCGAGTGCCTGACCTATCGCGATAAAGGACGGGTTGCAAGAGTTCGTCATCGCCTGCTGGAGGGTCTGCGTATCGTGCCCCCACTCGCGCCAGCAGGAGATCTTCGTTCCCGCAACGTCCGCATAACCGGGGCAGAAGAAGGTGGAGTTGATGTTGATGACCTCTTCCTCAAGTGCCGACGACGCGGTAACGGTCTTGAAAACCGAACCCGGGTAGTACAGCTCAGTAACCGCCTTATTCTTCCACTGTTGCTCACGGAGAACACTCTCCTGCTTTGCTATCTCGTCCTCGGACTTGCCCTCCTCCTTCATCTGAGCGAGCAGGTCAAGGTCGTATTGGCTCGTAAGCTCCGAAGGGGCGTTCAGATCGTAGGACGGAGAGGTAGCCATTGCGAGCACTCCGCCCGTCTTACAGTTCATTATGATACCACAGGCGCGGTTTATTACCGAATGCTGCGATACGCACTGCTCGAGGTTCTTCTCCAGATAGTGCTGCAATACCTCGTCAAGCGTCAGCACAAGGCTGTATCCGTCGGTAGCGTTGAAAATGTAATCGTTTTCGTTCTCAACACCGTTTCCGAGACCGTCGGTACGATAAAACGCCTTGCCGTCCGTGCCGCGGAGATAATCGTCGTAATACGCCTCAAGACCGTAAACGCCGTCGCCGTCAAAGTTCGTGAACCCGATAACGTTGGACGCGAGCGAGCCGTTTGGATAGTAGCGCTTGCTCGACTGCTCGGTGACGATACAATCCGCGCGTATATTATTGTCGAGCATCATCTGCTTTATAAGCAGGACCTCGGGTTTTTCGACATTGCGCTTTACAACGTAATAGTAACTGTTGGTATAGTCCTTGCAAGCCTCTGACATTCCATCGGGCTTGACGTTAAGTATCTTCGAAAGCTCGGTGCAGATTATTTCGGAAAGCTCCTTGAACGGCTCAATGACTTCATCGTCCTTCTTGTTTTTAACACGTTCGTTGTAAGCCTTGCGGCGCTCCTCGTTCGCTTCATGAATGGGGGTCGGCGCGATAACTATGTTCCACACCGTAGAGCTTTGCGCGAGAACCGTGCCGTTCGCGTCGTAGATAGTACCGCGATTCGCCATAATCGTCATCGAGCTCATCTGCTGACTGTTCGCTCTCTGCCGCCACATATCGCCGTCAAGTACGGTAAATTTCAGCAGATTATATCCGACGAACACGGAAAAACCCACGACTATCGAAAGAATAACTATCTGCCGTCCGCGGTAGCCGATAAGCGGCTTTTTCTCCGCCTCGGCGGCGTCGCTTTTCTTTAAAAAATCGACAAATCTCCAGAATAATCCCTTGTTGTTATTCGTATTCTTGTCCAATGTAACGACCTCCAAAAAAACCAAAAAAGCAAAGCCGTATAGCCGACTTTGCTGTTTTTAGTGATAAACAGTCTGCCGACAACCTGTCAAAGGGCTTGTTCACCCTTATTTTATGCCGTCAGAACCCAATGTATTCCAAAAACGCGGAGAACCCTCTCTTGACGGTGCCCAAAAATCCGCCGTCGTCATCTTCCGTGACCTCAATAAGATCCTCGGTATTAACACTGATGTACTTCTTCTGCGACGCGGCAACCTTAGACATTCCGAGCTGCTCGGTCGCGTACTTCTCAATATATCCGATATTCGCTTTGGTATCGAGCTTGCTCTGAAGCAGGTTATAATCGTCCTTCGCCTCGATCAGCAGCTGCTCCTGCTCCGCGACCATTCGCGAAACGTCGTCTCTTTTGGTATTGTAATAGTTCACGGCGAACAGAGCGGCAAAAATCATCAGCGCCGCCATTACAATCTTTATCCTCGATCCGCTTCTGGAAACGGAGTTCAGGGGAGCCAGATGTATTTTGCGCGCCTCCTCATCGGCGCGGCGCTGCTTTTCGCGGCGTTCTCTTTCGGCTGTGTCAAACATCGAAAGATCGTAAGCCAGATTTGTATTGCCGTTTATGGGATACGCCATACGCCGTCCCTCCTTCTACTTCCGGTATTTTTAACGCGTCGCATCAATGTGCTTACGCTCTTATTTTCTCTATGACCCGCAGCTTTGCGCTGCGGCTTCTAGGATTTTCCGCAAGCTCCTCCGAACTCGGCGCGACGGGCTTCTTCGTTACAAGCTGTCCTCTAGGCTGCCTTCCACACACGCATACGGGAAACTCCGGCGGGCATATACAACCCGTGCAGAATTCTTTAAAACGATTTTTAACGATCCTATCCTCAAGCGAGTGGAACGTTATGACCGACATTTTTCCCCCGATCTTCAGACGGTCAAATCCGTCTGTCAGTGCCTTTTCAAGCGCTTCAAGCTCCCCGTTTACTTCTATGCGGATAGCCTGAAAGCTTTTTCGGCAAGGGTTTTTTTCGCGCCTGTAAGCGGCGGGAACGCTGTTCTTTATTATCTCGGCAAGCTCACCCGTTCTTTCTATCGGGGAGACCGCCCTCGCGTCCACAATGCCCTGCGCGATTTTCGGCGCGAATTTCTCCTCGCCGAACTCATATAGTATACGTCTTAATTCCTCAAAAGTGTAATCGTTGACGACATCGCGCGCGGACAAACCCCCGCCCCCCATTCTCATATCAAGCGGCGCATCGTTGTGAAACGAAAACCCGCGTTCCGCGTCGTCAAGCTGGTGCGATGAAACGCCCAGATCCGCGATAATTCCGTCAAGCTCTTTTATTCCCAACTCGTCCAGAACCTCGCTGAGTTCCTTGAAATTCCGCTGTACAAACGTTACGGGATAACCGCTCAGCCGCTCCCCAGCAGCCTCGATAGCCTCCCCGTCCCGGTCAAAGCAAATCAGCCTTCCCCCCGAAAGGCGCTTTGCCAACTCCAGACTATGACCGCCGCCGCCCGTGGTCAGATCGGCGTAAACGCCCTTTGGGTCTGAATACGCGCCGTCCACCGTTTCTTTAAGCAGCACGGTTGTGTGTTTGAATTCCATCAGATTCCAAGCTCCTCCGCCATACCCGCGATATCCTCAAGAGGCGTACTGTTTGTATATTCCTCCCAAGCCGCTTTATCCCAGATCTCGGCGCGGTCCACTAACCCCACGACCACGACCTCGCCCGTGATATTCGCGTATGCGCGCAAAGCGGGCGCAATGGCAATTCTGCCCTGCTTGTCCGGCTCAGCCTCACAGGCGCTTCCGAACAGGAAACGCTCGATAGGCAGCGCGACCTTTGACGGCTTTCCTTTCAGGCTGGTTTTTAATTCCTCCCAGCTCTCTGTTGTGTAGACCGTCAGGCACTTCTCGGTAAAGCTCTTGCAGATATAGAAATGCTCGCCGAACTCCTCGCGGAGCTTGGCGGGGAAATTCATACGTCCCTTAGCGTCAACGGTATGCTCGTATTCGCCGTACATTTCCATTCCCCCCTGCAATGTTGATGAAAAGCGCCGTTCCGCCCTCCTCAGACGGAAGTTTTCGTAGATTTAAAATATATTTTCCTCAGGCAGGATTTAAGTGATTTTTTATTTTTAATGAATTTTTCACCAAAACAGTGAATTTTCTCACCACTTTTCCCCACAATCATATTATAACCCACTTGGAAATTTTTTTCAAGTGCAAATCCGAGACTTTTACGAAAAAATCAAGATAAAGTTTTGTTCATATTTTTGTGCATTTTTAACAAAAATCATCTTCTTAAAACTCTTGCAGAGGGCAAAATATTGTGAATATTTACAATATATGGATAAAGCTCATTGATCGCAAACTATATCTTGCGCCCGTCAGAGGTTTCACAAACAAATGTTCACCCGTTTTTTATCAGTGAATTTTATTGAAATAAAATCGGCACTGCCCCGAGAGTGCTTGCGGTCACTCCGTTGCAATGCCGATTTAAGTTATTAAAGTTTACGCTTATTCCGTGGCGCCGCTCGGGCTGTATACCTCCGCGAGCAGGTCAAACGCGGTGCAAAACCCCGCGTAAAAGCCGCGCTGTTCATGCATATTGCCAAATTTGAATATATACTTCTCCAAAAAGCGCAGATCCTCCTTGGTCGGAGCACACCGTCTCTCAACCGTTTCAAGCTCATAGGTCTCATCGTCGGTCAGACGGTGCGGCTTTACGGCAAGTCTGCCGTCAAGATACGCCGCAAATAATTCACTGATGATTGTGTTCATAATAAACTTCCTTTCAAAAAGTACTTGACAAGGAAGACCTATCTAATGTATAATAAATTTTAGACGGGGTTTCCTGTCGATTGTGATAAGCCGCTGTTTTGATTGTGAGTCGGGCAGCGGTTTATTTTTTATCCAACTCAGACTTCAGCTTGGAAATCGCACGGCGAATTGCCTCGGCTTTTTCAACCTTAGCTTTTTCGCAATAACGTTTAAGAGTTTCGGCGCTTTCTTTGTCAAGACGAACGGTAACTCTTTCGTTCATTGGATTTTCAATCTTTGGTCTGCCTATTCTTGGGGACATATTTTTCACCTCACTTTTTGTCCGCCATTAAGTATATTATATATAACGTCTGCCAAAAAGTCAATAGGTTTTTTGTAAATTGTCTATATACACAAAAACGGCACTCCACAATTATGCAGAGTGCCGAATTTTTATTCCGCGTTCTTTTGCTTGTCAAGCTCCTTTTTACGGCGCTTAGCCCCGCCGCGAAGCTGCTGTGTACGCGCGATCTCGTATTTGCAGCCGCTGTCGTGAGGGTTCTTCTGAAACTGCTCCAGCGCGAGATTGCAAAGCTCGATAACGCGCTCGGGGTCTCCGCCCGCGCTGTCAAGGAACTGTGCCCGCGACTGATAATTCATTCCGATCCCGTAAACATCCTCGGGTGAGTGCTCGCGGAGAATGTCAAGCTGCTTGTCGTACAGCTCGTCGCTCTTTTCCCACTGCCTGTTGTCGGCGTAGAAATTAGCCAGCGTGTGATAATACTCCGCAAGCTTTTCGGGATCGCCCAGCCGCTCGACTATCGCGCCCGCCTTGTCATACCACTCCAGCGCCTCGTCAAGCTTTTTCAGCGACCAGCAGCAGCGTCCCGCAAGCCTGTAATGCTCGTACATCTCCAAATCGTCCGCTCCCGCCTTCTCCAAACGGTCTATGATCTCGAGCTTAATCTCCAACGCGTGATTGAAATCGCAATGCAGAGCGTTTGCGTAGAACTCTCCGTCAAACAGCACATTCAGCTCATCAATGGAAACCGTTGCGTACTTCTCCGCTTTGCGCTGCGCGAAAGTCTTGCGCGGCACGACGTGCAGCATTGTGATATGCTCGCACTCTGCATCGAATTCCGCCGCGAGAAACGCTCCGCTGCCGTTATCAAAACAGAGCGAAATATGCTGCGCGCTGCCCTCTCCCGGCAATATCAGCGACTTATCCGCGCCGTGCTTTTTCAGCACCGCGCTGATCTCGTTCTCCTCCTCGAACACAAACGAATCCGCCGCGCCGAAAAGCTGCGAGCAGAACATCACCGTCAACACACCCTCCAGTGTTCCGTTATCGGAGGGCGTCCACATCGTTCCGTCGTCCGACTGCTCACCGAAAACTATCCGCAAATAGTCGCACTCATCCATGCGGACGGCTACCCAAAGCTCGTTCAGCGCTCCTATAACAAGCAGGTGGATATCCCCCTCCTCCTCGTCGCTGAGCAGCACGCCGCCCATTCCGTCCGGGTGGAACAGCTTGAACTTCCCCTCTCCGCCCTCGTTGATCTCGAGATAACCGTAATTTTCCAGGAACTCCCTCAGCATAGGCGGCAGTACAAGTCCGCGCTTTTTCTCGTTCTTGATAAAGTCACCGTTCCATACGCCGCGCTTTTCGCCGTCGTAGAACAGAGACATAGCCTCCAACGGGCTCAGATTGTATAATACAGCCATTTTATCACCTTTAAATCTTCTTGAATTTCTCGGAGCGCAGGAAAAAAAACCGCGCAAACTCGCCCTCTATAAATTCCGCCGCCGTAAACGTCCGTAACTCCTCGCTGAAGCAGATCGAATATTCTCTGCGCAGTCGAGGATCGTATGTAATTTTCATCAGATCGACGCCGTTTTCCTTCAGCAGTCTTACCGCAAGCTGCGGATCGTCGGCGATTACCGCACCGTCGCTTTTCAGCATCACTCCGCACACCATGACCTTGAGTATCTCGGAAATCGTGTCGTCGCTCGGCAGTATCTGCGTCTGCCCGGGAGCCTGCTTGAGCAGGAAAATCTCGGGGTCCGCCGCGCGCTCGTCGGAGATCGCGACCTGAAACGCGCCCACCCTGCCGATTATCAGCAGCGGCAGCCCGCGGTTATCACCGTATTGGAACACACGCCGCGTCATTATGTTCGGGTGGAGCATACGTACGCTGTCCGAAAGCCTGTTCACCGTCATATAACCGTACTCCGAGAGAAAGCGTTTCAGCATCTGCGGCAGGACGATATTGCGCTCCTTTTCGTTGCGCGTAAAGTCCTCCTCGGGAAAGCCGTCGGTCTCCCCTTGATACAGTATTTTCATTGCCTTAAACGGCTCAACATTGTACAAGACAGCCATTCTTACACTCCCCAGTCACGATAATCTTGCTTTGAAATCCTCATAGCCGAATTCCTTAAGCAGTTTAAGCTCTCCGTCATCTCGGAGCAGGTAAATTGACGGCAGCGCTACACCGTTGAACGTGTTGTTTTTGCACATTGAGTAGATCGCCATATCCTCGAACACCAGCCGCTCACCCTCGGAAAGCACGTGATCGAACGAGTAGTCGCCTATGATATCCCCCGCGAGACAGGTATTCCCGCCCAAGCGATAAGTGAATGCTTTCTCGTTCGGCATTCCCAAGCCTTGAATATTCGGACGGTACGGCATTTCAAGAACGTCGGGCATATGGCAGGCAGCCGACGCGTCCGTTATTGCGATGTCCATACCGTTTTTGAATACATCAAGCACCGTCGTCACAAGATATCCCGCGTTCAGTGCGATTGCCTCCCCGGGCTCAAGGTAGACCTCAAAACCGTATTTTTCACGGATATTCTTTACGGTTTTAATAAGCAATCCGCGATCGTAGTCGGGGCGCGTTATGTGGTGTCCGCCGCCCATATTCAGCCACTTTATCTTCCCGAAGAACTTGCCGAATTTGCTTTCCACCGCCGCCAACGTTTCAACAAGCGCGTCCGCGTTCTGTTCGCAGAGCGTATGGAAATGTAAGCCCTCAATTCCCTCGGGAAGGTCGTTCAGTTCGTTTATCGTAGTACCGAGCCGCGAAAACTCGCCGCACGGATCGTAAATTCCGTGATCTTGTGTGGAATGCTCGGGGTTTACGCGAATTCCGCAGGAAACGCCGTTTGCTCTGACCTTGAACTTCTCGTACTGCTTCGCATTGTTAAATATAATGTGTCCGCAAAGCTTCGATATCTCATTAAATTCCTTATCACGATAAGCTGGAGAGAAGATGTGGTTCTCACGCCCGAATTTCGCCATTTCCTCGTAACCGAGACGAGCTTCGTACAATCCGCTCGCCGTGCAGCCGTCAAGATACTCCGCGATAAGCGGATAGGTCGCGAACGCGGAATATGCTTTCTGCGCCAGCAATATCTTGCACTCAGCGCGGCGCTTAACATCACCGAGTATTTCAAGATTTTCCCGTAAACGCCGCTCGTCAATGACGTAGCAGGGAGTGTTGACTTTATTTATCCAATCCATCGAACTATTCGCCCGCCTTTATCCAAACATCATAGGAATGAATTTTTCCGTGTATTTGCTCCAGAACTCCATATCGTGACCACCTGTCGTCTCCTCGTAAACGTGATCTACGTTCTCTTTTTCAAGGAAACGATGCATCTGCCGATTGTTTTCCAACAGAAAATCTTCGGTTCCGCAGCACATATAAATCTCGGGCACGGGTTTTCCCTCGCTCTTTATCTTCATGATCAGGGTCTCGGGATTATTCGTGCTCTCAAGCACCTTTGACGGCTCGCCGAAGCACTCTCTGTAATACTCGTAATTCGCAATGGGATCGCCGCAGCCATCCGTCATTTCAGCGACCTTGTGAACTATCAGCGCGGAGGACAGTCCCGCGGCTTTTCCAAAATCCTCGGGAAAAAAAAGCGCGGTGTGCAGAGCGCCGAAACCGCCCATAGACAAGCCCATAATATACGTATCCTCCCTGCTTTTTGCAAGCCCGAAAGTATTGCGCACATAGCCAAGCAAATCTTCTCCGAGAAACGAACAAAACCGATGACCCGTAGAGATACCGTCCAACCAGAATGAATTTTCTCCGGAGGGAATAACTATTGCGAAATTATACTTTTCGCAATAGAACTCGGGTACCCAGTTCCCCGCGTCTCCCGTAAAGCCGTGAAGAAGAAAGAGCGTTTTCATTTTTCTGCGGGAATAATCGTTTTCCTCCCGCGACGCACCATCTCTTATGTCATTCGGAATAATCATCTGAAAGGTCGTGTACCGCTGCAAGGAATTTGAATAAAACCGTATTGTCAAATTCGACATCTAAGTCACCTTTCTCCTTTTTTTATAAAATCGATAAGCTCTTCAACGTTATCAAAATCGTCATAATCGCCGTTTATCCCATCGCGGTGATAGACCACACCGCTTTTTTCGTTCCTTTCAAGGCAGTCAAGCAGAGCTTCAACACCATAGCGTTTTACAAACAGCGTGAATCCGTATGGCTTTATCTTAGACAAAAGCCCCTTTTTGCAGTCGTTTTCACACAAAAAGCAATTCGATATTCCCTTTTCGCGTGAGCATTTCAGATTTTCGCACCAATCCTTATCGGGACATTCGCCTGAGGCGCAGCCGTTGCATTTCCCGTTTTCGGAGCATAGACAGCAAGCCAGACCGCACCGCGCTATTCCAAGCTCTCTTTTCATTCGGTCACCTCCAAGTTATTCAAGCCGTGCATTTCTTTTATCCCGATATCCACCATTACTTTTAAAAATGCCATATCATCATGATCAGGATTATCGACCCTGAACGTACAGCCGCACACATTCTCAAATACCTTTCCGAAAACTGTCTTTCGCCGTCCGCCGCCGCATGATCCGCAACTACCGCAGTGATCTATGTGCCGCCAAGCACTTTCCTTGATACTGCCGCTGACCGGATATTTATCGGGAAGCTCCATATCGTCAGACCAGACTGTCCAGCGGTTATCCTTTTCATCGGGATCGTTTATCGCGATAAAGCAGACGCATTTGTCGCCGCACTTTACCCAATATTATATTTTGTTTTTCCAACATTCACAGTTATCCTTATAAAATGTGAGATAGTTGTACTTAAGATAGTTGATAAAGTCCAACGCTATATCGCGGTCGTCCGCCGATAATTCATTGAGAATATAATCTTCGATATTTGGCTCGATCATTGACTTGCGTCTCCCTTCGTAGCGAATTAACAATTCACATTAAACGTTGCCGTTATTTGCCCGTTCTCATCCAAACCGAATTTGATCTCAAACCAAATATCCAACTCTTCGCCGGAGTTTGTGGGGTTATAGGTAGTAAAAGAGGTGTTATCCTCATCCAATTCTATATCGTCTAAACACGATTCATCAAACCCGTCAACAACAAACTTTCGTTCCTCGTCCTCTTCCCACATAGAAAGCTGTCCGTCAAGCCATTCTCCGAAATCCGAAAATGCTTGTTCCTGTGTTTGACCCGGTTTGACCCACGACGGATCGATTCGGGCAAAAGACGCAAGCTCGGTGTATTTTTTTGCGGCAATATTATTTACAATGGATTTGACCAGCCCAGCCGCCTTTGTTTTAAATTCCCATTCCGTCATTTCTCGCCTCACGATTAGTCAACCAAAACAGGATCTCTGTCCTCCTGCCACGGCAGTCCCCACTTATTCAGTTCGTCCATAAACGGATCGGGGTTCATCTCCTCAACGTTGAAAACGCCCGGCTTTTTCCACTCGCCCGTCAGCACCATAGCCGCGCCGATCATTGCGGGCACGCCGGTGGTGTAGGAGATGGCCTGCGAACCGACCTCCTTGTAGCACTCCTGATGATCGCAAATATTGAACAGGTAGTAATTCTTGTCCTTGCCGTCCTTTTTGCCGCGGAAAATGCAGCCGATATTCGTCTTTCCGACAGTACGCGGTCCCAGCGTTGACGGATCAGGCAATACTGCTTTGAGAAATTGCAGCGGAACGATCTCCTTACCCTCGAACATTATCGGCTTTATCGAGGTCATTCCGACGTTTTCAAGGCATTTCAGGTGCGTAAGATAGCTCTGCCCGAACGTCATAAAGAAGCGTATGCGCTTTATGCCCTTGATATTCAGCGCGAGGCTTTCAAGCTCCTCGTGGTGTAGAAGATACATATCCTTTTCGCCGACGTCCTTAAAGTTATAAAAGCGCTTTATCTCCATAGGCTCGGTCTCCACCCATTTGCCGTCCTCGATGAAGGAGCCTTTAGCCGATACCTCGCGGATATTTATCTCGGGGTTGAAGTTGGTCGCAAACGGATAGCCGTGGTCGCCGCCGTTGCAGTCAAGAATATCAATGTAATTTATCTCATCGAACTCGTGCTTTTGTGCATACGCCGAGAATACGCCCGTTACTCCCGGGTCAAAGCCGCAGCCTAAAATAGCGGTGATACCAGCCTTTTCAAAGCGCTCACGGTACGCCCACTGCCACGAATACTCAAACTTCGCGGTGTCCTCGGGCTCGTAATTCGCGGTGTCAAGATAGTCTACCTTGCACTCCAGACAAGCGTCCATGATATGCAGATCCTGATACGGCAGCGCAACGTTGATGACAATCTCGGGCTGATAGCTCTTGATAAGCGCAACAAGCTCGGAAACGTTGTCCGCGTCTACCTGTGCGGTCGAGATGACCGTCTTTGTAGTCGGCTGCAATTTCTCCTTGAACGCGTCGCACTTGGATTTAGTGCGGCTCGCTATCATAATTTCGGTGAAAACCTCGCTGTTCCGGCAGCATTTCGCGATAACGACGCTTGCCACACCGCCTGCGCCTATAATTAATGCTTTGCTCATTCCTTTTCCTCCCCGTCGATCTCCTCAAAATCTACGTCGTGCTCGGGCACTACCGCATAGAACACCAGCTCGTCCTGTCCCGAATTGTGCAGCGTATGCTCGCTGCCGATAGGGCAGTATGAACACAATCCCGAACGCAGCTCCTCCTCAACGCCGTCGCATGTCATAACTCCGCTGCCCGTGATAACGAAAATAATCTCCGAGCTTGTGGTGTGCCTGTGCAGACCTATCGACGCGCCCGGGCGAAGAGTTACCTTCATAATACGGTTTACGTCATCGGTATACATTGCCATACGCGTGTTTTTCTCGCCGCCGCGAAAGTTCTCAATCGTCGAATGAACAATCTTGTCAAAATCAATAAGCATAATACAAACCCCTTTCAAATCAAAGCCAAAGCTATATTACAGCGCACACCGCGCAGATAACCGTATTAAACCCCGCTGCCGCCGATTCCAGGCGCGTAGAGTGAAAAAATAAGAAACGCAAAGAAGGCGACTGCGAAAACTCTTGTTGCAACTTTATAACAGTTGGAAATTTGCTTTTGGGTTTCATAAAGTTATAAATGCCCCGCGTAAAAAACGCCAATACATTATAAATGATCTAAAACTAAAAGGTCAGCCAAACAGAACAGCGCCGCCGCAATCAGAAAAATCATTGCCGCCTTAGCCGCACCGCCCGACTCCACCCCGAGCTTCAGCAGCATAATTATTGCAGCGAACGCTACAATGGACGCTGCGCCCGCGGCAATGCGGAATATGTACATCGTACGGTAATTCGCGTTCAGGTACTTTTCGGTGCTCACGCTCTCACCAAGCGATAAAAGATTGCGATTAAGTTCGCCGAGCTTATATTTTGAGTCGGAATCGAACTTGCTGACCTCGCACATAATCGTTACCGTGTTCTTCGACAATCCGTACTCGTCGAAATTTTCTTTATACCACGACGGGCTTGCCTTTATAAGCAACGGTATTGCTCCATCCTCGGCGGCGGCAAAGTAGAAATGCTCACTGCCGGTCGGTATCAGACCGTTCAGTCTGTGCTCGATCTCGTAGACCTCCATTGCCAGATATACAGATACCTCGCATCGCGCACCCGCCTCCGCGGAACTCGAAAGCTGTGACATACCGCTCTTTGACAACCCCGCAATACCGGTGATAAGATTGTACAATGTCCACCCTGCAAACACCACCGCCGTTATAATTTAAGCAACCGTTTTTTTCATTTTTCCGCTCCCGTTTCTCTCAAAACATCACGCACGTTCTGCGGAAGCGCAAAGCAGCCGCTGTGGACAAATCTGTTATAGTATCCGGTTTTCAAGCCCTGCGCCAGCCACCATTCCGCGTTCTGATCATTTACGGGATGAAATTTCTTCGACGCAAATCCGAACAGCCAGTGTCCGCTCGGATATGTCGGGATATGCGCCTGATATACAAGCGCTATCGGGAAAAAGCTCTTTATTCGGCTGTGAGCGCGCTTCATTGCCTTTGCGTATTCGTTGTAGAACGTGCTCTCGTGCTGATTGACGAGAATACCGCACTCGTTGAGCGCCTTGTAGCAGTTGCCGTAGAACTCCTTGGTGAACAAGCCCTCGCCCGGACCGAACGGGTCTGTGCTGTCGACGATTATCAGATCGTACTCATTTTCCGCGCCTCGCACGAATTTCAAGCCATCCTCGTAATACAAATGCACTCTCGGATCGTCGAGGCTGCACGCGGTCTTTTGCAGATACTCGCGGCAGACCTCCACAACGCGCCTGTCTATCTCCACCATATCTATATGCTCAATATTTTTGAACCTGCAAAGTTCGCGGACCGCGCCGCCGTCGCCGCCGCCGATAACGAGCACTTTTTTTATATCGGGATTTACCGAGAGCGGAACGTGCGTTATCATCTCATGATAGATGTACTCGTCCTTTTCGGTAAGCATAAGATAACCGTCAAGCACGAGCATACGCCCGAATTCCTCGCTCTCAAGTACGTCGATCTTCTGAAACTCGCTCTGCTCCGAGAACAAGTGCCGCTTTATCTTTATCGAAAACCTCACGCTGTCGGTGTGATTTTCGGTGAACCATAGCTCCATTATTTCGCCGCCTTTTTCATATCATTATGATAAAATTCATACGCCGTCTTACAGAGAACCGCGCCCTCGGTTTCCCAAAACTCGATGTTGGTTTCCCTAAGAATATCCTCATCATCCTCGGTGAGATATTCAAAAATATCCGAGTAATATTTCAGCCTGCTGTCCGTTCTGAATTTCTCAAAAACGTTCATATATGTATTGTGAAGCAACTCGAGAAGCTTTTTGCAGCCAATACGCTGAATTCCGCGCATGGCATACCAATAGCACTCGTAACCCCAATTAGTGAAAAACTGCTCGAACCCGCCGTTGTTTATGTCAATGACCAACTTCCACAGCGCGGCGATCTCTTGCTCGTCGGGATCAAGCATTTTCCAGTCGCCATTGCAGTTATATTCGAGCTTTTTGCAAAATTCTATTGAGTAGTCGTCCCAAAGCTTGTCGTAGTCATTCTCCATTTTTTCCTCACTTCCTACGCGGTCGCGTAAGATAGCCGGTCTTAACGAAAGCCTTGACGAGCCACTTCGGCAGCCTGTGCGCGTTGTACATCACCCATACCGACACCGCCACAAAAGCCGCACACACCGCCGCGAATATGCCGAAAATTATCGACACGGTTTGCTTGCCCTCCGCATCGTCACGTTCACAGTCCTCGAGCGCCAGCAGCACTTTATCATAATACTTGATACTTATAACCTTTTACTTAGCGGTTATGACCGAAAGCCGCTCGCCGCCTTTCAGCGCGTATATACCGTCAAGATCGCACAGCGACGCCCAGGCCTTGTATTCCTCTCCCGAAAGGGTCAGCACTATGCTGTCCTCCTTGCGGTAAGAACCCTCGTAAACAAGCTCGGCTTGTACATAGTCGCGCTTGTTCAGCCCAAGATTTATCACGAATATCCACATTCCGACTATGTACGCCAATATCAGCGCCCAGATAAATATAAATTCGCCGGGGCTGCGGACGTTGCCGTTGAACAGCCGCGAACGCTTGTTATATTCGCGCATTTTCCGCTTGTAATTACGCTTTTGGGTGCGTGAGGAATTTTTTCTCCCCATACTCGACGACCTCCGAACGCTCAACATTCATATCCCGCATACCGTTGGCAGTTCTCACCGTTTGTCCGTTAGGGGAACGTCACCGCTTTCTATTAGTTATTTTATAAACAGTGCCGCCGGCAACGCACACAAGACCGAAAATCAAAAACGGTATTCCGAGGTGCGGCAGTCCCCGTATCAAACAATAGACCGCGGCGATAATAACACCTATCCCGCCCGCTAACATCTTCTCAAAAAATCTTTTGATGAATCACGACCAAAAGTTATTCATACGTTCCTCCACAAATTATTTAACGACCATAAGGCTTTCCACGTTCATATCGCGACAGCCTGTAAGACTGCACCCCTTTTCCTTTGCGTAGGCTATGTAATCGAGAATATCCTTTGTAATCCGCTCTCCCGGGGCTAAAATAGGAATACCCGGCGGATAGCACATCACAAACTCCGCAGCTATGCGCCCCGCCGTTTCCGCTATCGGCAGCGGAACGTTCTCCGCATAGAAAGCCGTCTGCGGAGGGAGCACAACGTTCGGGTTAATATATTCGTGGTCGTACAGCCCCACGGGAGAACGTCCGTACAGCCGCTTTATCTCCGAGAGCGCCGACACCAGCCGCTCAATTTCAAGAGCCCTGTCGCCGCCTGTGATTATCGCGAGAATGTTGCCGATATCGCCGAATTCTATCTGAATATCGTACTCGTCGCGGAGCAGATCGTACACTTCTATCCCCGCCAAGCCCATAGCGCGCGTATGCACCGAGAGCTTGGTCTTGTCAAACGCGAAGAAATCCCGTCCGTTGCAAAGCTCCTCGCCGAACGCGTAATAGCCGCCGAGAGCGTTTATCTCCTTGCGCGCGTATTCGGCGAACTCCACGGTTTTCGCGTAAAATTCCCGACCGTGCAGCGCGAGGTTCTGCCGCGCTAAGTCGAGCGATACCATTAACAGATAGCTTGCCGAGGTGGTTTGCGTAAGGTTTATGACCTGGCGGACATAATCAGCATTCACGCCCTTCCCCATTAGCAGCATAGCGCTCTGCGTGAGCGAGCCGCCCGTCTTGTGAACGGACACCGCCGCCATATCCGCGCCCACCGCCATTCCGTTCTCGGGCAAGCCATCGCCGAAATAGAAATGCGTTCCGTGAGCCTCATCGCACAGCACCATAAGCCCGTGCTTATGCGCGATCTCGACGATACGCCTCAAATCCGAACATATACCGTAATAGGTGGGATTATTCACCAGAACCGCCTTAGCGTCAGGGTTTTCAAGAATTGCCTGCTCAACCTCGCCCGCAGTCATTCCAAGCGGTATTCCAAGCTCCTTATTTATCCCCGGGTTAACGTAAACGGGCACAGCTCCGCACACCACAAGCGCGTTGATAGCGCTGCGGTGAACGTTCCTAGGAAGAATTATCTTCTCGCCCGACTTGCACACGCTCATCACCATAGCCTGCACCGCACCAGTCGCGCCGTTCACGATAAAGAACGCGTTTTCCGCGCCGAAAGCGTCCGCCGCCAGCTCCTGCGCTTCTCTAATAACGGAAACGGGGTGACAGAGGTTATCAAGAGGCTTCATTGAATTCACGTCATTTTTTAGACAGCTCTCACCAAGAAAGTCGGAGAGCGCTTTATTTCCGCGCCCGCCCTTGTGCCCCGGCACGTCGAACTTCACCACGCGATTGGTCTGATACTCGTTCATCGCGTCCAGCAAAGGGGAGCTGTTTTGATCAAATCTGTATGTTCTCATTGTCAGTAAATGTTCATACCGCTGAAAATTTCTATCATTTCGCGGCGCAAATTGTTTGTTATCGCAAGGCGCTCCTGAGGATGGATCTCGTACACATCCGTTTTAAAAAGATAATTCTGGAGCTCTATCTCCTTGATAAGCATTTTTGTATGGAAAATATTAGATTGGTAAACATTTACGTCCATTGCGTCATATTTGGTAAGAGTTTCAGGATTGATAAACTCCTGTATCGAGGACATATGATTGTCCATAAAGCATTTTTTGCCCTCCACGTCGCGGGTAAAGCCGCGCACGCGGTAGTCTATAATTATAATATCGGAGTCAAAGCTGCCGATAAGAAAATCCAGAGTTTGCAGCGGAGATATCTCCCCGCAGGTCGCAACGTCAATATCTACCCGAAAAGTAGAGATAGCTTTGTCGGGGTGGTATTCCGGAAACGTATGCACAGTTATGTGGCTCTTGTCGAGATGCGCATTCACCGAACAGCCTGCCGACTGAAAGTAGTTCAAGCCTTTGTTGCAGGAGCCGTCAATATGCTCGGGGTCGATATTGCCCTCCGCGAACATAACATTGACAGACGCGCCCTGCGGCTCGTAATCCTGCTTGGAAATATTGAGAACCGTAGCGCCTATCCTCTCGGTAACGGCGCAGAGAATACCCGTAAGTCGTTCGGAGTTGTACTGCTCGTCGATATACGCGATATAGTCCTTCTGTTCCCTCTCACTTTTTGCATAGCACACGTCGTAAATATTGAAGCTAAGCGTTTTTGTGAGGTTGTTAAAGCCATACAAAGCCAGCTTTTTTTCCAACCCTAACATCATTCCCTTCATACTCTGCGGGCGATCTTTTCCCGAACGTTTTCCCCGCAAATTTATTGACCGCGGGCGCATTGTAAAGGCCTTAGCTTTGCGCACAGTTGCAGTTATAGTAATTATATCACATTATGTGGAAAATAGCAAGGGCTTTTGGAAAATAATTTTAGTGATAGTAACAAAAAAGGCGGCACAATAATGCCGCAAGGTATATAAATTATTGGTTGACTGCCCTTCATCATATAACAAAGGGCAGTCAACCAAACGAAAAAGCAAACCCGCTGCTGCGCTATATGATTTATACCATCACTTCCAATTAAGGGCTATCCCCTCATAGACCGCCGCTACCGCGATTATAACAGCGTAACCCAAAAATGCCGGCACATAGTTTCGCAGCGGCGACCTGTCCCGATATGCCATACCGCCCTTGGACAAGCGCAGCAGCGTCTGTGAAAAGCTCGCCGACGTCGCCGCTGCGAATGTTACCGCACATATCCCCGCCGCCGCGGACGGCAGCAGCACTCCAGTTCCAGCAGCAGCGACGCGCAGGCTCATTCCCATAGCATAACACAAAGGCAGCACCCACACCAGCCAATCCCCCAGTGCGAAAAAACCAAGTATCAATTCAGCTATAAGAAAAACCGCGCCCGTAATCATGGCGCGCAGAAAAAGCTCGCCCACCGTTCCGACAAGTGATTGCGATATCATCTCAAGCGCAGTGGGATCGGATTTTTCCGTGAACATGATAACCGCGCCCGAGACCGCACCGCACACCGCAGTCACCCCCATAAGTATCCGTGTTCCGCTGCGGCGTATCTCGGGAGCGCGGACGTGCGTATAAACCAACTGCTCGTCCTGCTTGTCCGTCTCGGATTCGTCAAGTACTTCGGGAACATCGGATATCTCATCCGTTTCAATCTCCTCGGGTTCGCCGGCCATTATCTGAAGCTCCTCGTAATCCCTAGGCAATGCTCCTTTGTTATGCGATGCGCTGACAATATTCTCCATTTGAACAACTCCTTTGCTTTTTAAAAAATATATGTTCGGCAATCGTATAAAATAACTAAAAAATATTGACAAAATCCGAAATTTGTGTTAAATTAGTATTATGGGTTTTATATGTTGAGAAGAGGGGAAAAATGAAATATGATGTAATAATCGTCGGCGCGGGACCCGCCGGTATATTTACCGCAATTGAGCTGCTCCGCTGCGGTACCAAGAAAAAAATACTGATAATCGAAAAGGGGGAGCCCGTGGAAAAACGGCACTGCCCGAAATCACAGACCAAGACCTGTATGAACTGCAAGCCTCACTGCCATATAACAACAGGTTTTTCCGGAGCGGGAGCGTTTTCGGACGGCAAGCTTTCGTTGTCCTGCGAGGTGGGCGGAACTCTGCCCGAGCTTATCGGGGAGCAAAAGGCGCAGGAGCTTATCGACTACACCGACAAGATATATCTCGAATTCGGCGCCGACGAGCACGTTGAAGGCGTTTCCGACCCCGACAAGATACGCGAGATACGCAAAAAGGCTATCAACGCCAATCTCAAACTGGTTGACTGCCCTATCCGTCATCTGGGCACGGAAATGGCTCAACAGCTATACGCGCGCATCGAAAAGTATTTGCTCAACAGCGGAATTGATATAATGTTCGGGACTACCTGCGACGACATTATCGTCGAGAACGGACAGTGTTGCACGGGCGTGGTCTGCTCGGGTGAGCCTATCTACGGTCTCGACGTCGTTATCGCAACCGGAAGAAAGGGCGCCGACTGGCTGGAAAAGATATGCGTGGCTCACGGTATCGAGCACCGTTCGGGCACTGTGGATATCGGCGTGCGCGTGGAAGTGCGCAACGAGGTCATGGAGGAGGTCAACGAGGTACTTTATGAGAGCAAGCTTATCGGCTATCCCGCGCCGTTCCGCAACAAGGTGCGGACATTCTGTCAGAATCCCGGCGGCTTTGTCGCGCAGGAGAACTACGACGACGGACTCGCCGTGGTGAACGGTCACTCATACAAGAATCTCAAAAGCGACAACACAAATTTGGCAATACTCTGCTCACACAATTTCAGCGTACCGTTCAATCAGCCGATAGAATACGCGAAAAAGGTTGGCGAGCTCGCGAATATGCTCGGCAACGGTCATATCCTCGTGCAGCGCTACGGCGATATTCTCGACGGCAAGCGCACATGGGAAAAGGAGCTGTCGTTTTCCAATGTCAAGCCGACGCTTCCGGACGCGGTTGCGGGCGATATTACGGCGGCTATACCCTACCGCACTATGACGAATATCATCAACTTTATCAAAGCGGTCGACAACGTAGTTCCCGGGTTTGCGAGTCATGAAACACTGCTGTATTCGCCCGAACTGAAATTCTATTCCAACCGCGTGACGATGGACAAACACCTGAAAACAAATATCAAGGGACTGCACTGTCTGGGGGATTCAAGCGGCTGGACGCGCGGGCTGATGATGGCGTCGATAATGGGAGTGCTTATGGGAAGAGAGCTGTATCATTACGAATTTTCGCAGCGGGTTCATATGGGTGATAGGACATATTGATATTTTAAATCAGAATTTAGCACAGTAACCTTGAGGGATAAGAAATAGGAATTCCAAAGGGACAAGTTCCTTTGGCGAAATGCAGGAGCAAGTTCCTTAACGCTTTGGGAACTTGGCATTACGCGCGGAGAGTGGCTACTTAGCTAAGCGATAATTTACCATCAAGACAGGAGGTCACATGGAACTTCCATTTCAAATATCCGAGATACTCGAACGTCTCGAACGCTCGGGCTATGACGCGTTTGTTGTCGGTGGGTGCGTCCGCGACGTGCTTATGGGAAATCAGCCGCACGACTATGATATAACCACCTCCGCGCTGCCGAACGAGACCGAACGCGTCTTTTCCGACTGCAGCGTTATCGAAACGGGAATAAAGCACGGCACGGTGACCGTACTGTACAAGGGACAGAGCATTGAGATCACCACTTTTCGCGTTGATGGTGAATATGCCGACGGCAGACACCCTAGCTCCGTTACGTTCTCACGGAACATCAAGGACGACCTCTCGCGCCGCGATTTCACCATGAACGGTATCGCGTACAATCCCAAAATCGGCTTGATTGATCCGTTTGGCGGAGAAAACGATATAAAATCACGCACTATCCGCTGTATCGGCGAGCCTGAGCTCCGCTTTTCCGAGGACGCTCTGCGCATACTCCGCGCTCTTCGGTTCTCGTCCGTGCTCGGATTTACCATAGAGGAACGCACCGCCGAAACGATAGCGTCACACAGGAGCGACCTGCACAAGGTCTCCGCTGAGCGTATCTTTTCGGAGCTGAAACGGCTGTTATGCGGTATGGATATCAAACGCGTAATGCTTGAGTACCCTAAGGTATTCGCCGAGATACTGCCGCCGCTTGAAGAGCAGGTGGGTTATGATCAGGGATCGCGCTATCACGACAGCACACTGTACGAGCACACCGTGCGCGCTGTCGAAGTCGTTCCCGCCGAACCCGCGTTACGGCTGGCAATGCTGTTTCACGATATGGGAAAGCCGCGTTGCCGTACCGTCGGCGAGGACGGCGAGTGTCACTACTACGGACACGCAGGAATAAGCGCAGAGCTCGCGGACGAGTTTCTGCGAATGTTAAAATGCGACAACGCCCTGCGCGAAAGGGTGTGCGCTGTCATCAAATATCACGACACGCCCGCCGACCCGTCTAGGCGCATTGTAAAGCGGCGGCTTTCACAGTACGGTGCGGATTTGTTCCGCGATATCATGTACGCACAGATCGCCGACGGGACAGCGCAGTCGGAGCTTGGCAAAACGCGCGCCGAAAACGCCCGCAAGTGCCTTGAAACCGCAGAGGATATAATCGCCGCGCAGCCCTGCCTTACGTTAAAGGAGCTTGCCGTTTCGGGAAAAGACCTTCGCGGTATCGTTCCGCCGTCGCCGCTTATGGGCAAAATATTGTCGGAGCTGCTCGGAGAGGTAATCGAGGAAACCCTCCCGAACGAAAAAAACGTGCTGCTCGAAAGGGTAAAAGAACTGCTGAACGCTAAAAATATACAGATTTAAATAAAAAACTCTCCTGACAAAATCCGCTTGTTTGCATATAATGTAGCAGGCGAATTTCGCCAAATAAAATTAGGAGAGATTTTTTATGACCATTATATATATTAAATCGTTTACACAGGCGCATAAAGCAATGTCGTTCCTGCAAAAGCACGGGATACGCTGCATTGTCGAGCGCAGCTTTGACAACAGGGCGGGCTGCGGATTTGCGCTCAAGGTAACTGACCGGAACGCGTCACGGGCAGAGGTTTGCGCTCTGCTCGGCTCGATAGGTGTAAGCTGTGATCTATCTCGATAACGCGGCGACGACCTTCCCCAAGCCGCAGTCGGTGTATCGGAAATGGGCTCACGCCATGAGCGCTTACGGCGCAAACCCGGGGCGCTCGGGACACGCGTTTTCGCAGAACACCGCCGAGGCTGTTTACCAAAGCCGCGAAAAATGCGCCGAGCTTTTTGGAGCGGAACCCGAAAACACAATATTCACGCTAAACTGCACACACGCACTGAACTTCGCGATAAAGGGCGTTGCGCGGAACGGCTGCCATTTCGTTACGAGCGATATGGAGCACAACGCCTCTATTCGTCCCGTTTACGCGGCGGTGAAGTCGTACGGCGGCTCGTGTACCATGTTCGAGGCGGTCGAGGACGAAGAGCAGACCGTTTACAACGCCGAGCGCGCTATCCGTCCGAATACCGCCGCGCTTGTCTGCACCGCCGCGAGCAACGTCATAGGACTGCGCACTCCGCTCCGCGAGCTTGCCGCGCTCTGCCGCCGCAAGAAGATATGCTTTATCGTGGACGCGGCACAGGGTGCGGGAACGCTCCCTATAACGCTTAAAGACGGCGCGAATATCATCTGCGCGGCTGGTCACAAAGGACTGTACGGTCCCATGGGCACGGGGCTGATGATAATGGACGGCACTTATCCGCTGAAAACTATAATCGAGGGCGGCACGGGCAGTGCCTCTGAAAGCATTACGCAGCCCGATTTCACTCCAGACCGCTTTGAGAGCGGAACAATCAACACCGCGGGAGTTATCGCGCTTGGCGAGGGCGTGGATTTCGTGAACAGGCTAACTCCCGAAAAGATACTCGCTCACGAGCTCGCGCTCTGCCGCCGTTTCTGCGCGGGCGCGGAGAAGATTCGCGGAGTGCGGCTGTACAATATCATTACTCAGATCAATTCCGATCTGTACGCTCCCGTGGTCTCGTTTAACATCGGGGATATCCCGTCAACCGAAGGCGCGGCAATGCTGAGCTCCAGAGGCTTTTATATGCGCGGCGGACTGCATTGCGCACCGCTCGCCCACAAAAAGATAGGCACAATAAACAGCGGCACGATACGGTTTTCGCCCTCCGCGTTCAACACCGAGCGCGAGGTGGATATGCTGCTGAAAGCATTGGAAAAGATTGCGTTAAAATAACGTAAGACCGCCCCCGCGCTATGCGGAGGCGGTCGTTTTTATACCTGTAATTTTTTCCACATTTTGGCAATCTTCTTAGCGCTCGGGTCGGTGTTTACGCGTCTGTAATCGCCGTCCGAATATATTTCGACGAGCGCGTGCTCCGAGGTCATGGCGTAAATCGTCCGCTGTCCCGCGTCATACGCTCTGTGATCCTCCTTGATTTTGGCGTCCTCGGGAATTTGATCCGCGAGAACGGCTATTTCCCGGAGCTTTTCAACATCGTCGAACTTTCCGACAGGGTCTCCCAGCAGGTCGTTGAAGTGCCTGTATTCCAGAACCTTTACGAATTCCTCTCCCAAAACGGGGTCGATATCGGTAAGGTCGAACTTGTAAATATTGCCATCAAGATCGACGAACGCTCCCCCATTCTGATAGCCCCAAGCATAATTGCAATAATTCTCAACCAACACTATATCAGGCTTTGCCGACTTTGGTTCGGCGGTCTCCTGCCACACGATATTCTCCTCGCGCGCTATTCCCTCGGCTATCAGCTCGTCGAGCCTGTCGTGCACAAAGACCCCGTCAATCTCAAAGGTGTAATAGTAGTTTCCCCTGACAGCGACAACGACAGGTCCGCCCCCCTCCATAGGTTGGTCGTAAAGGATACCACAGGCGGCAGTCCACGACTTGTTCACGCGGGTGTTTCTGACGACAAGCTTGCTGTAAGAGGAAACGCCGATGCTGTCGTCATCGTCAAAAACGATAGGTTCGGTGTTCTCTATCTCTGTGAGCAGCTCCCAGATCTTGCGCGCCGCATCCTCGGTGAGTGTGCCGCTGTATTTGGTAGTGGTCAGGGTCTCGCGCTCGAAGAGCTCTGCCTTTCCCGAAAATTCGCAGTCCTCAAATCTTGTATTGGTGAGCTTTTCCTTTTCGCGAGGCTCTATGATGTCATCACCGAGCTTTACTTTTTCGGCAAGCCCATCGAGCAGCAGCTCGAATACTCCAAGGAAATCCTCGTAACAAACGTGATCCATATCGCTGTTTTCAATGCCCTCGATAATAACGACGGGCGTATCCGTAACTACGTCGGGACCGTTGGAAAAGGTCTCGGAGACATAGCCCGCGCGGACAGTATATTCCTTATCGTCGAGCGCGCTTTTCATTATAAGCTCGTCGGTCGGCAGGAAATTCGTTTCGCGCGACGCTCCCTCGGACAAACCGTCAAAGCGAATTGGCTTCGACACGTGCTCAGCGTCCCAAAGAAAATTCCACAGCTCGATAATGATATTGATTTTGTCAATATAACTTTACACAATTTTCTCAAAAAAAACGAGTTTTTTGG
>CAJUMS010000021.1 GCA_910587465.1 uncultured Oscillospiraceae bacterium | reverse complement strand
CCGGCTTGATCAGACAAAAAATCGAGAATTTGATTGGGTTTTTAGAGGCGCCCTTTTACATAAACTTGTGTATAATTTTTCATATATGTTGCCTCCATTACTGTTTCTTCAATATTCTGACTAATAAAACACAGCAATTTACTCTGCCTTATCCCTCGCCAACCGTTCACGCTCCGCCTGCGGCAATCTGAGATAACTCGGCATAAGCGCTGCCGCGGCAATATCGGGTTTTCCCCCGGCGGCAAGGCACACTCCGCTGCCGCGCTGAAACCGCAGCGCTATCGGCGCTAACTCGTATTTCTTTTCGGTGAACCCGTGCGTCAATTCCGCGCCGTCGCCCGCGAGAATTACGCGTTCACCGAGCTCCGACAGCTCCTCCGAAAGCTCCGCGAGCGTGATTGCCCTGTCCTCGCAAAGCCGTGTTATTACGCCGTTCTCCGAGCGGAACAGCGCGTTATATACCTGCTTGCACCGCGCGTCCATACACGCGCAAATGATTCCGTCAATTTGCACAAAATTGTACGCTATCGCCTCCAAGGTCGATACGGGAACGCACGGCTTTTCCGCGCTGAAGCACAATCCCTTGACGCAGGAAATGCCGATACGAAGCCCCGTAAACGAGCCGGGACCCGTCGTCACGGCTATTCTGTCCACCTCGGAAAGCGTTATTTTCGCGCCGTCGAGCATTGACCTCACCATAGGGAGAAGCGTTTCGGAGTGCGTGTGACGCGTGTTCAGGAACTGCTCGGCGATAATTTTCCCGTTCTCATACAGTGCGCAGCCCGCCGTTATCGCGGACGAATCTATTCCCAGTATCATAAAATCACCACCGATCAAATTTGTGCACTATCACCAACGTCACCAAAACATTCACCCGTAACGGTAATTTTCCGCCCGTTCTCGGAGAGCTTTTCGATACGTATCTTTACGACATTTTCCAGTTCATCCTCCAAGCCGGGAACATTCTCGCTCCACTCGGCGGCAATGATCCCGTCCCTGTCGAGGTAGTCGAAGAAACCGACCGCGTACAGGTCGTCGCAGCCCGAAATTCGGTACAGATCGAAATGGAAGATCGGCACGCGACCCGTATACTCGTGAACGAGCGCGAAGGTCGGGCTAGTGACCTCCTCTTCCGTGCCGAAATACTCCGCCAAGCCCTTTGTGAACGCGGTCTTACCCGCGCCCATTTCGCCTTCGTACAGTATCACGTCACCGACCTTAAGGCGCTTTGCGGTCTCCGAGGCGGCGGCGCGTGTTTCCTGTTCGCTGTTAGTAATAAACTCCATCAGAACAATCCTGTAATTACGCCGCTGCCGTCAACGTCGATATTCTCCGCCGCGGGAACCTTGGGCAGCCCGGGCATGGTCATAATGTCACCCGTATACGCTACAACAAAGCCCGCGCCCGCACTTGCGCGAACGTCGCTTACGGTTATGGTGAAATTCTCGGGCTTGCCGAGCTTTGCGGGGTCGTCGGATAGCGAGTACTGCGTTTTCGCAACGCAAACGGGAACTCTGTCAAGACCAAGGTCCTCTATCTCCTTGATAGCCTTTTCCGCTTTGGCGGTGTAAACTACGCCGTCCGCGCGGTATATTTCCTTGGCAATAATTGCGAGCTTTTCCTTGATCGTCAGCTTCTCATCGTACAGCGGCTTGAAATCGGTCTGACAACCCGTGCAGCGGTCGATCGTCGCGCAAACCTTTTCCGCGAGGTCAACGCCGCCCTCGCCGCCTTTCGCGAACACGTCCGAGAACGCGACCTCAACGCCCTTGTTCTCGCAGTACTCGCGGACAACGGCGATCTCCGCGTCGGTATCCGTGCCGAAATGGTTTATCGCAACAACCACGGGAACGCCGAATTTGTGCATATTCTCGATATGCACGCCAAGGTTCACAATGCCATTTTTCAACGCCTCGACGTTCTCCTTGGTGAGCTCGGGCTTGGGCACGCCGCCGTTATACTTCAGCGCGCGGATAGTCGCGACGAGCACCACGCAGTCGGGCTTAAGCCCCGCAAAGCGGCACTTGATGTCGAAGAACTTCTCCGCGCCGAGGTCGCTTCCGAAACCCGCCTCGGTTATCGTGTAGTCGGACAGCTTCATAGCCAGCTTGGTCGCGCGGACAGAATTGCAGCCATGCGCTATATTCGCGAACGGTCCGCCGTGGATTATCGCGGGGTTGTTTTCAAGCGTCTGCACGAGGTTCGGATTTACCGCGTCCTTGAGCAGCGCCGTCATAGCGCCCACTGCCTTAAGGTCGCGCGCGAACACGGGCTTGTTGTCGTTCGTAAACGCAACGAGGATATTCCCGAGACGGCGCTTAAGGTCGTCAAGGTCGCTCGCAAGGCAAAGTATCGCCATAATTTCACTCGCGACGGTTATCTGGAAGCTGTCCTCACGCGGAACGCCGTCCATTTTGCCGCCCAGACCGATAACACAGTTGCGGAGCGCTCTATCGTTCATGTCAAGACAACGCTTGAACAAAATCCGCTTAACGTTGATATTCAGCGAATTCCCCTGCTGCAAATGGTTGTCCAGCATAGCCGCAAGCAGATTGTTCGCCGCGGTTATCGCGTGCATATCGCCCGTGAAGTGCAGGTTGATGTCCTCCATGGGAACGACCTGCGAATATCCGCCGCCCGCTGCGCCGCCCTTGACGCCGAATACGGGACCCAGCGACGGCTCACGCAGCGCCAGACACGCCTTTTTGCCTATCTTATTCATGCCCTCGCAAAGACCTACCGAAGTGGTGGTCTTTCCCTCGCCCGCGGGGGTGGGGTTTATCGCGGTCACAAGTATCAGCTTGCCGTCAGCATTGTTCGCCGTCCTGTCAAACAGCGGCTGCGAGAGCTTCGCCTTGTAGTGACCGTAAGGCTCGATCTCCTCCTCGGTCACGCCGAGCTTCTTCGCGATCTCACCGATTTTCAGCATTTTCGCCTGCTGTGCAATTTCAATATCTGTTAACATAATTTCCTCCTTATTTAAAAGGCAAGTTGCTCTTGCCGTAACGCGCTTTAATGCGCCGCCGTTAAGTTTGCTGCGCCGTTCGTCAGATCAGCTTTATCTGGTCAATATCGTCGCCGGAAATTATTCCGGCAGCCGGTACGGTCTTAATTCTGAAACGCTCGATATCCTCCACGTCGACGTTTTGCGCTATTTGCACGGAAGCCAGCTCCGCCTTGGTCAGGCGCATTACCTGAACTCCCTGCGTGTCGCGCGTAGATTTTGCGAGAACGAGCGCGGTATTGAACATTATCACCTTGCCCGCGGTCGACTTCAAAATAAAGTCCTCCTCGCCCTCGATAACGAACATCCCGACCATCTCCGACAGCTCCGAATACGCGTTTTGAAGCTTCTTGCGCTTGGTCTTTGTGGAATATGACGAAAGCGGTATCTTCGCACACTTGCCGTTCTTAAAGAAAATCACCAGCGTTTCGGTGAATTTCTCCGTTACCGCCATAAATACTGGCAGTTCCCCGTCGTCCATTCCGAGCTTTGCAGGAACGAAATCGCCCATAACGCTCGCCTTTATCTCGGGGAAATCCGCGCAGCGCGATTTGTAACATTGAAATTTATTGGTAAAGAACAGCAGCTCCGAATTGCTCGACACCTCCGCCGAGAAAATAATCTCGTCCTGCTCCTTGAGCTTCTGCTCGTTTGACATTCTGAGCGACTTCGGCGTGATCTGCTTAAAGTAGCCCTCGCGCGTGAAAAACACATTCACGGGATAGCCCTCGGGCTGCTCCTCCTCGATCTCCACATCCTCCGCAACGTCGTACAGGAACATTGTGCGGCGCGGCTGTGAGTACTTCTCGCTGACCTCTTTCAGCTCCCCGATTATCACCTTGTCGATCTTTTTCGGGCTGTTTAATATCTCCTCCATTCCAGCGATATCCGAGGTAAGCTGCTCCGTTTCCTCGGTACGCTTGAGGATATACTCGCGGTTGATGTGGCGAAGCTTTATCTCCGCGACGTATTCCGCCTGCGGCTCGTCAATGCCAAACCCGACCATAAGGTTCGGAACGACCTCCGCCTCCTCCTCGGTCTCTCGAATAAGCTGTATTGCGTAGTCAATATCGAGCAGTATCTTCTTCAAGCCGAGAAGCAAATGAAGCTTCTCCTTTTTCTTGTTGAGATCGAAGTAAATACGGCGCTTAACGCACTGTCGGCGGAACTCCGTCCACTCGCTGAGTATCTCGTAAACGCCCATTACGCGCGGCGTTCCCGCTATAAGCACATTGAAGTTGCAATTGAAATTATCCTGTAACGGCGTGAGCCTGTACAGCTTTTGCATTACCGTGTCGGAGTCATAGCCCTTTTTCAGGTCGAACGCAAGCCGCAAGCCACTCAGATCCGTTTCGTCGCGAACGTCAGATATTTCCCTTATCTTGCCGTCCTTAACTAGCTCGACTACCTTGTCGATTATCGCCTCGACGGTGGTCGTAGGCGGTATCTGCGTTACCTCGATGCACCGCGCATCCTTGTCGAAGCTGTACTTCGCGCGGACCTTGACCGCTCCCAAGCCCGTTCTGTAAATTTTCTCCATCTCCGCCTCATCGTAGACGATATACCCGCCGCCCGGGAAGTCGGGACCTTTGAGCGTGGACAGAGCGTTGTGGTCGGGATTTTTTATGAGCGATATCGCAGTTTCACAAACCTCTGACAGATTGAACGAACATATATTGCTCGCCATTGATACGGCAAGTCCGAAGTTGGAGTTGACTAGCACGGACGGGAACCGAACCGGAAACAGCGTCGGCTCGACGGTGGTGTTGTCGTAATTCGGCGCCATATCCACCGCGTCCTTGTCGATATCCGCGAACAGCTCCGCGCTTATCGAATCGAGCTTGGCTTCGGTGTAACGCGCGGCGGCATATGCCATATCGCGCGAATACGCCTTGCCGAAGTTGCCCTTGCTGTCGACATACGGGTGCAGAAGCGCTTCGTTGCCGCGCGCAAGACGCACCATAGTCTCATAGATAGCCGCGTCGCCGTGCGGGTTGAGCTTCATCGTCTGCCCGACGATATTCGCGGACTTGGTTCGTCCGCCGTTCAGCAAGCCCATTTTATACATAGTGTATAACAATTTCCTGTGCGAGGGCTTGAAGCCGTCTATCTCGGGAAGCGCTCTCGATACGATAACGCTCATCGCGTAAGGCATATAGTTCTCCTCGAGCGTGGTGACGATATCGGTCTCGACGACCTTTCCCGAGCCTTCTATATATGCAGAGCTTGTTTTCGGCTCGTTCTTTTTGGGTGTTTTCTTTTTCAACTTTTATTACTCTCCGTATCTTTTCAACAAAATATTACATAAAGTCAGCCGCCTCTAAATACTTGCTGCCGTTTTCGCGAATAAACTCCTTGCGCCCGTCGAGGTCGTTGCCAAGCAGCACATCGAACATCATGCGCGTTTTCTCCGCGTCGGTCGGCGTTACCTTGATAAGGCGACGCGTGCCGGGGTTCATAGTTGTGAGCGACATCATATCGGGGTCGTTCTCGCCGAGACCTTTCGAGCGCTGTATCGTGTACTTCTTCCCGTCTATCATCTCGAGAATACGCGTTTTCTCGGGCTCGGTGTACGCGAAGTAGGTCTTGTCCTTGGTGTTTATCTCGTACAGCGGCGATTCCGCGATATAGACGTAGCCGCGTTCTATCAGCGTGGGGCAAAGCTCCTGTATCATTGTCAGAATAAGCGTGCGTATCTGAAAGCCGTCATAATCGGCATCGGTACAAATTACCACCTTATTCCAGCGCAGGTTGTCAAGATTGAACGAATTGAGGTTCTTATTCGCCTTGGATTTGACCTCAACGCCGCACCCGAGCACCTTTATAAGGTTGGTGATTATCTCGCTCTTGAAAATCTTGTCATAGCTTGCTTTCAGACAGTTGAGTATCTTTCCGCGCACGGGAATGACAGCCTGAAACTCCGCGTCGCGCGCCAGCTTTACCGATCCGAGCGCGGAATCGCCCTCCACGATATACACCTCGCGGCGCGAAACGTCCTTGCTGCGGCAGTCGACGAACTTGTCAATACGGTTAGTGAGATCGATCTTCGCGGTGAGGCTGGCGATAGAGGACGAGCGCACCTTCTCCGCGTTCTCGCGCGAGCGCTTGTTGACGAGAACACGCTCTGCTATCTTCACCGCCTCGTCGGGGTTTTCGAGGAAATACACCTCCAATTGGTGCTTAAGCCAGTCGATCATAGCGTCCTTGATAAACGCGTTCGTGACTGCCTTTTTCGTCTGGTTGGCGTAGCTTGCCTGCGTGGAAAAGTTAGACGAAATAAATATCAGGCAGTCCGCGACGTCATCCCATTTAATGGCTTTCTCGCCCTTGTTGTACTTATTGTTATTTTTCAGATACGCATCAATCTGCGAAAGAAACGCGCGCTTCATCGCGTCATCGGGAGAGCCGCCGTGCTCCAGCCACGAAGAGTTGTGGTAATGCTCGACAAAGTGTATCTCCTTGCTGAACGTGAACGCTACGTTCATTTTCAGCTTGTACTCCTCTTTGTCCTCGCGGTCCTTGCCTTGCCGCTGAGTACTCCAGTACTGCGGCGTGGTAAGTGCCTTATCCCCGGCAACCTCTTTCAGATAGTCGAAGATACCGTCCTCGTAACAGAGTATCTTCTCATCTGCCGTGCCGTCTCCGACGCCGGCGTCCTCGTTCTCGATACGGCGCACAAACTCGATACCGCCGTTTACGACCGCCTGTCTGCGGAGCATATCGTCCAGATACTCGCCGCCCACGTCGATATCCGTGAACACCTCAAGATCGGGCTTCCAATGTATCTTCGTTCCCGTGCTTGTGCACTTCGACTTCACAAATCCTTTTTCGTTATCCGTGACGTTGAAGCCCTTTTCAAAGCGGAGCGAGTACTTCCACGTGCCGTTGCAGCTCTCGACCTCCATATACTCGGACGCGAACTGCGTCGCGCACAAGCCCAGACCGTTCAGTCCGAGCGCGAACGAGTAATTCTCGCCGCTGTTGTTGTCGTACTTGCCGCCCGCATACAGCGTACAGAAAGCAAGCTCCCAGTTGTACTTGTCCTCGGTCTTGTTGAAGTCAATGGGAATGCCGCGTCCGAAGTCCTCCACGGTTATGGACTTATCCGCGTGGAGCGTAATGTTAATGCGCTTGCCAAACCCCTCGCGAGCCTCGTCTATGGAGTTTGAGATTATCTCGAAAACCGAGTGACGGCAGCCCTCGATACTGTCCGACCCGAAGATTACCGCGGGACGCAGACGGACTTGGTCGGGACCCTTCAGCGCTTTTAGGTCATTGTAATTAGATTCTTTCGCCATTTCTTTTCATCCTATCATTCAAATTTACCAATACAGCTTAATTATACCATATATTGTTGCAAAAATCAAGTGCATACACAAAATTTTATTGCCGAGAGAACTCTCGGCAATCGATTACTTTAACGGTTCCGTGAGCAGCGCAGCAAGCCTGTCGTCATCTGCGCCGCCGTAGTTGACGACGTACAGCTCCCCGGCGCAGTTCTTGTCGGCGTAGTAATAGGCGAGCGGCGTTATCCGTATTCCGCATTGCGTGCAGACCTCGGTCATCTCCGCGGCGCTTTGCCCTGCCGAGATCGTGAAGTGCAGTCCCGCGTTCTCCTCGGAGACCCCGATATCGGGATAGCGCGAAATGAGCTGCAAAACAAGATCGCGGATACGGCGGAAACGCTTTTTGGAACGGTTTATGTGACGCTCAAAATAACCCTCCGAAATGAACCTCGCAAGTGTGTACTGCTCAAACGCGGGCACGGAACAGGCGTAAAACCCCAGCTTTTCACGCCAAAGACCGTAAAGCTCTTCGGAAAGGCACATATAGCTTATGCGTACCGAGGGCGCGATAGTCTGCGAAAATGTGTTCATGTAAATAATGCGACCAGTCGTATCCGTGCCGAACATGGTTGGGAGCGGCTTTCCGCTCCAGCGCAGCTCGCTGTCGTAATCGTCCTCGATGATGAACCGCCGCCCGTCCTCCTCCGCCCAGCGCATAATCTCGCGGCGGCGCGAGATCGGCATAACAATGCCCGTCGGGTAATGGTGAGCGGGAGAAATATGCGCCGCCTCGACGCGCTTTTTGTACAATTCATCAACGATCATTCCCGACTTGTCGAGTGAGACGTATTCAAAGGCAACGTCGTTGAGCGCGTAGATTTTCGGCAGCTTTTCGTACCCCGGGTTCTCGATACCGTAGCGCTTATCCCTGCCGAGAAGCTGTATCAGCAGGTTGTACAGGTACTCCGTACCCGCGCCCGTGATTATGCGCTCGGGCGGCTGATAAAAACCCCGCGCGCGGTACAGATACCCCGATATCGCGCGGCGAAGCTCCTCCGCGCCGCCGCATGGCACGGGTCTCAGAAGCGCCGTACCTTTTTCGAGTATGACCGACCGCATAAGCCTTGTCCACACCGAAAACGGAAACTGTCCCGACGGAGCGGGTGCGCTGTCGTCGGTCTCCTCCGCGGTCTCGCCGGGTATCGCAATGCTCGGCAGCGCTACCGCTCCGCCGCTGTACTGCACGAAATATCCGCTCCTTTCGGCGGCGCGGACGTACCCCTCGGCTATAAGCTGAGAATACGCGTTCTCGACCGTGATAACGCTGATTTGAAGCTGCTCGGACAGCGCGCGCTTGGACGGTAGCTTTTCGCCCTCGCTCATCTTTCCCGAGAGTATATCACTTTTGATTTCCTCATAAAGCTGCTCGTATAGCGGTTCCGCGGCGTTTTTATCCAATGCTTTCATTATCGAATAATCTCCCCTGATAAGTATCCAAGTCCGCAAGCCGCTTGTCGATACCGCCGAGCACGGATATTTTGTCGCGGCTCCACTGCGGCGCGGCGAGCAGGCTCTTGTCACCGTCGCCCGTCACGCGCTCGATGACCGTCTCGGGCGGCAGGAGCTCGAGCTGTCGGGCAACGATATCGATATATTCGTCCTTTTCTATCGGCGTATACGCGCCGCTTTGGTACATCTCGTACAGCTCGGTGCCGCGCAGGACGTGCATCGAGTGTATCTTAACGCCATCGGGGCGGAGCTTTCCGAGCGCCCTCGCCGTGTCGAGCATCATCTCGCGTGTCTCATTAGGCAGCCCGTTGATGATGTGTACACAAGCGCGGATATTATGCCGTTTCAACAGCTCATAGCCGCACAGGAAATCCGCGTAGGTGTGTCCGCGGTTTATGAACGCGGCGGTACTGTCGTGGATAGTTTGCAACCCCAGCTCCACGGTCAGCGGCAGCGGACATTCTGCGAGTATCCGCGCTTTATCCGCGTCAAGGCAGTCGGGGCGCGTAGCAAGTGAGACCGCGAACGCGCCGAGCCGTTCAGCCTCGCAAAGCATTTCGGAAAGCCGCTCGGGGGAGCAGTTGGTATTGGTGCGCAGACCGTAATACAGCAAAATTTTCGCGGAAGGGCACTTTGCTAGGATACGTGCCTTTTCGGCGGCAAACTGATCTTCAATGGTACGCGTGTCGAACGCGTTTTGAACGCAGAAAACACACCCGCCGGCGTTCGGACAGGATAATCCTGCGTCAACGGTGGCTTTAAAAACGCGTCCGCCGTAGGTTTGCAGATTGTGGTAGACCAGCGTGCGGTAGCGCTTGTTGTCGTTTGAGTAGGGAAAAGAATTCATTTTTGCTCCTTATCGGCGCTGTCCATAGCCGAAATAACAGCTTTCATCACATCAAGAGTATTCTCTCCCTTAACGTCGACGAGCATTCTCGGTCTGCCGACCGTCTCCAGCCGCATACGCTTTCCGACCGCCTTGGTGACCGCCGAGAGCTTCATCATGTCAAACTTGCTGAGGTAGAACACCAGATCGTCGCCGACCTGCGATATCTCCGAGACGTTGGACAGCGCCGCCATGTTCCTGAAGCGCGCAACGTCAATAAGCCCGAGCACCGACGCGGGCGGGTCGCCGTAACGGTCGATCAGTTCGTCGGTGATATCCTCCGCGTCTTCGGCGGTGGCGATACGCGCTATCTTACGGTAACAATCCACTCTCTGCGCCTGATTGGAGATGTATTTGTCGGGAATGAACGCGTTTATCCGCACGTCGACAAGACATTCCTCCTTGTGAACGTTCTTCTCGCCGCGCTCCTCGCGGACGGCTTCGTCAAGCAGTTGCAGATACATATCGTAGCCGACGTTCGCGAGATGTCCGCTCTGCGACGAGCCGAGGATATTTCCCGCGCCGCGTATCTCAAGGTCACGAAGGGCAATGCGGAAACCGCTGCCGAACTGCGTGAACTCGCGGATAGCGTCAAGGCGGCGCTGCGATATCTCCGACAAAATTTTCCCCGGTTGAAACGTAAAGTACGCGTACGCGCGCTTATTTGTTCTTCCCACTCGTCCGCGGAGCTGGTGGAGCTGCGCCAAACCCATATAATCTGCGTTCTCGATTATCAGGGTGTTGACGTTCGGCACGTCAACGCCCGTTTCGATTATTGTTGTGCAAACGAGAACGTCAAGCTCGCCGTCGAGAAGTCTGCGCCAAACCTCCAGCAACTCGTCCTCGGACATTTTGCCGTGCGCAACGCCGATAGTCGCCTCTGGAACCAGCGTACGTATCTTGTCCGCGCAGCCGTAAATTGACTCTATGCGGTTGTGAATATAGTAGACCTGCCCGCTGCGGCGAAGCTCCTTCTGTATCGCCTGCGCGACTATTCCCCAATCGTGCTCGATAACGTAGCTTGCTATGGGCTGTCTGTCCTGCGGCGGCTCGTCGAGAACGCTCATATCGCGTATACCGCTCATCGCCATGTTCAGCGTTCGCGGAATGGGCGTTGCCGACAGCGACAGAATGTCCACGCCGCTGAACGAGGTCTTGAACTTGTCCTTGTGCGCAACGCCGAAACGCTGCTCCTCATCGATGATAACCAGACCCAAATCCTTGAATTTAACGTCGTTCTGTATAATACGGTGAGTGCCGATGACCATATCAATGCGCCCGCTCGCGAGACCCTTAAGTATCTCCTTCTGCTCGGAGGCGCTTTTGTAGCGCGACAGCAGCGCGATGTTTATCGGAAAGCCCTCCATTCGCCCGCTCGCGGTCTGATAATGCTGCCACGCGAGCACTGTCGTCGGCGCAAGCAGCACGCATTGCTTTCCCGTTTCTACGCACTTAAACGCCGCGCGGAGCGCGACCTCGGTCTTACCGAAGCCCACGTCGCCGCACAACAGACGCTCCATTGGCTGAGGGCGCTGCATATCCGACTTTATCTCGTCGATACAGCGCAATTGGCTGTCCGTCTCGACGTAGGCGAAATGCTGCTCGAAATCCTCCTGCAGGCTGTCGTCCTCGGGGAACGCAAAGCCCTGTGACTTCATCCGCTTGCTGTACAGCTCGATAAGCTCCGCCGCCATTTCCTTCGCGGCAGCCTTTGCCTTGGCTTTCGATTTCGTCCACTGCTCGGAATTCAGCTTGTTGAGCTTCACGGTGGACGTGTCGCCGGTGCCGATATAGCGCGAAACGAGGTCAAGCTGCGTTACGGGGACGTGCAGTACGTCCGCGCCCGCGTATTTTATGCGGATATAGTCCTTAGCCACGCCGCCCGTTTCTATCTTGTGAACGCCATCAAACACGCCAATGCCGTGCGCGTAATGCACCACGAGGTCGCCCACAGCGATATCCTCCAGCGAGCGTATCTCCTCGCCCTTTTTCTTTTTGGGAACGCGCCGCCGCGCCGCATGAACAGCCGTATGCGTAAATACGCACAGTCCGCTTTCAAGATACTCCGCGCCCGCTGACAAGGTACCCTGCGCGACTATCACCTTTCCGGGGATAATATGCTCGGGGTTCTCGTAATATTCCGCGTTAAATCCGTCGTTTATCAGGTCCTGAGCGAGGTTTTTCGCGCCCTTTTCCGTTCCCGCGAAGATAAAGCAGCACATTCCCTTGCCGAGATAATTTCTCAGCTCGTCCTCGAGAATTTTGTATTCGCCGCTCCACGTTCCCGTCTGCACCGCACCGTGAACGTTTATCATAGTCCCGAGCTCCAGACCGCCGCCGCGCACAAACGAATCGAAATAAACGCGCGTGCGGTTCTCCATCATTGAATAAAGCTCCGATTTCGTCAGCATAAAGCGGTCGAGACCCTTGCAGATACGCGCCTCGTCGACAAGTATCTTCAGATCCTCGGCGTGCTGCAATGCCGCGCCGCGGAAGCTCTCGCGCACCGCGGTGTTCTCACACACGAAAACACGCTCCGCGTAGTCGAACACGGTAGCTTCTTCCTCATAGCACAACGGAAAGAACCTGTCCGCGCTGTGCAGCTCAACGCCGCCGCGGAGCTTTTTCACGTCCTCATCAAGCCGTGACTTGATATCCTCGGCTTTCTTGCCCCGGAGCTTTTTCGATAACGCTTCAATGCGCTCGCAAAGCTCCTCCGCGCTGTCGAACAGCGTTTCGCGGGCGGGAGAAACGGCGATATTATCGAGCGTGGCCGTCCTGCGCTGCGTTTCGAGGTCGAATTCGGACAGGCTGTCCACGCTGTCGCCCCAAAGCTCAATACGATATGGCGCTGTGCTGTTCGGCGGAAACACGTCAACGATACCGCCGCGCACCGAAAACTGTCCCGCGCCCTCCGTCAAATCCGCGCGCGAGTAGCCCGCCGCCGTCAGCCGCGAAATCAAGTCCTCAAGCGATATCTCGTCCTCACCCGAAAGCGTTATCGTGCGCTTTTTCAGATTCTCGGGGGGTATCGTCAATTGTGCCGCCGCCGAAGCCGAGCATATCACCGCCCTGCAGCCGCCGTTCAACATAGCGTTCAGCGCGAAAATGCGCTTGTGCTCGTATTCGCGCGAGGCAGCCTCCGCGTCCGCGAGCACGAATTCCTTTTCGGGATACAGCAAAGCCGCATTCTCACCTAACATCATATTGATGTCAAGGCACAGCTTCTGCGCCTCGCCCTCGCTCTCCGCTATGACGAGCGCAGGGGTATCGCTATCGACGAGCGCCGCGATAAAGTGCGCCTTGTGTATATGCGAAACGCCCGTGACCAGCGCGGGCAACACCCGGGCTCCGGGCAAGATGTTCTTAGGTTCGCCGAGATAGCTTTGCAGACGGACAAAATCGGGGTTCTGCCGCGCCGCGTTTACAAAAAAATTCATTCTGCTCATTTGTCCACCTTAGTCCGGTTCAACGCCGCATTTTTCGGCGGCTTCCTCCGTGTACATAATGCTGTATATCATCGGGAAACCGCCCGGCAGTTCCGAAAGCGTTTCCTCCGCCGCAGCGTAATAGCTCCCGTCGAGGTTGTCCGCATCAAGCGGCTTAACGTCGAAAAGCGTTAAACGGAGCCGATTGCCGTTCACCGCGGTAAAAAGTATCTCGTTGCACACACAGTCGAATTCGTTCGTGAATTTCTGCGTGAACTCGACCTCCCCAATGATCTTCTCATTCATAATTACCTCACGAGTTGTACTTGTTCATAGCCTCGTCAATTTTCCCCTGAACTATCAGCTCAAGGCATGCGACTGCGTTTTGAAAGCACTGCTCCAGCTTTTCGCCGTCCTCCTTTTTGAAGTGACCGAGCACCCAGTCGGCGAGCTTGTAGTCGGGGTTCGGCTTTGCGCCCACGCCCATTTTTATCCGCGGGAACGCGTCGCTGCCCGACAGGTAGATAATGCTCTTTATCCCGTTGTGACCGCCGTCGCTGCCCTTGCGGCGGATTCGTAGCTTTCCGGGCTCGAGCGAGATATCATCAAATACGATTATAGTGCGCTCGGGCGGTATCTTATAGAAATTCATAGCCTCGGTGACCGCCTCGCCGCTGTTGTTCATAAACGTCGTCGGCTTCATTATCAGGCAGCGCTTTCCTCCGCCGAAACTTTGTTGCGCGGCGTCCGTGCCGCGCTCTTGGTTTCGGCTTTGCAACATCGTGTTGCCGCCTATCACCGCGTCGCAGGTGAGCGACTTAAATTTCAGCTTTTTACAGGACAGCTTGTACTTTTCGCATAACGTATCGACGGTCATAAAGCCGATATTGTGCCGCGTGTTCTCGTACTGCGTCCCGGGGTTGCCGAGACCGCAGATGATGTATTCCACCGCGCCCGACGGCTCGGTATTTCTGCTTTCAAGCTGCTTGAATATATCAAAAACAGACATTGCTTTACCTCACAAATTTTCGATCCTATAGTAGAATTTGTACATTCTCTGAACGGAATTCTCCAGAAAATAATAGTGCTTGATATACGCTATCGTCATCACGAGAAACAGCACGGCAAGCAGCATTAAGCCGACTTGCGGGTTCGCGGAGCACATCATCAGCGACATCAGAAAAAACACCGCGAACGACATAGTAACTATAAGATGTATCAGCCGCTCGTGCTGATAGAATTCTATACGTTTCAGCAATTCCGCGCGGAATTTTAAAAGCTCCCCGTCCGAATGACCGACCGAGAAAAACTGCTCCAAAACCGCCATATACGCCCTTATCTCCTTTGTCATATGTCAAATTCCTCCAGTGCCGCGGCGGACCGCTCCCAATCCTCCATTGCCGTTTCCTGCTCCACGCGCAGCTTGTCGATCTCCTCCGACAGCTCCATTGCCTTCTGATAATCGGTCAGCGCCGATAATTCCTCGGCTTTCGCGTTTATCTCCGCGTCCAGCTCCTCGATACGCTTTTCAAGCCTCGACACCCTTCCCGAGAGCTTGCGGCGCTCGCTCTCGCGCTCCTTGCGCTGCTTGTAATCGAGAGCCTGCTCGGACTTCTTCGGCTTTTCCGCGGGAATGCCGGCGGCAGCCTCCTGCTGCTTTTCGAGGTAGTAGTCGTAGTTTCCGAGATAGCTCTCCGCGCCGTTCTCGGTGAGCTTGTAGACGCGATCGGCTAGCTTGTTTATCAGATAGCGGTCGTGCGAGATTACGAACAGTGTGCCGTCGTAGTTAAGCAGCGCATTCTCCAGCGCCTCGCAGGACGTGATGTCCAGATGGTTGGTAGGCTCGTCGAGCAGCAGAAAATTCGCTCCCGAGAGCATTAGCTTCAGCAGCGCGACCCTTGCGCGCTCGCCTCCCGACAATTCCGAGATCTGCTTGTAGATGTCGTCGCCCTTGAACAGAAATGCCGCCAGCGCCGTCCGCACTGCCGTTTCGGTCATTTTCGGGTATTCGTCCCAGACCTCGTCAAGCGCGGACTTGCTCTCGGTAAGCCCTCTCTGCGCCTGATCGAAGTAGCCCGTCTGCACTCTCGCGCCGTACTTGAATTCGCCGTTACCGGCATTATACTGCCCCATAAGCACGCGGAACAGCGAGGTCTTCCCGCATCCGTTCCCGCCTATAAGAAATACGCGCTCGCCCTTTTTAATGTCGAGATTTACGTTTCTGAACAACGTTTTCCCGTCAAACCCGAGCGCGAGGTTATTCGCCTGCAAAACGTCATTGCCCGTGCCGTCCGCCGCCTTGAACGCGAACTTTATCGCTTCCGGAGCGTCCTCGGGCTTGTCAAGAGTTTCCTCCAGACGGTCGATAGACTTCTGCTTGCTCGCTATCGTGACATAATTGTGCGCCTGATTCCACCGCTTCTGCTGCTCGATGATGCCCTCTATACGCTTTATCTCCTTGACGGTGGAATCGTACACCTTTTGACGGCGTTCCATGTCTTCCGCCTTCAGCTCCAGAAAGCGCGTATAATTGCCCTTGTAGTCACGGATACGGCGGTTTTCAAGCTCGATAGTCCGCTGTGTTACCTTGTCGAGGAAGTAGCGGTCATGTGAGATGACGATATACGCGCCGCGGTAGTCCCCGAGAAACTTCTCGAGCCATTCCACCGACTGTATGTCAAGGTGATTGGTAGGCTCGTCAAGCAGCAACAGATCCGCGTCCGAGAGCAGCAGCTTCGCCAATTGCAGCTTGCTGCGCTGCCCGCCCGACAGCACCTGCGTATTTAATTTAAGGTCTCTCTCCGAGAACCCCAGACCGCCCAGCGCCGCGGTTGTGCGGCTCTTGTAGGTAAGTCCGCCGTCGCGCTCGAATTTCTCTTGCAGCGCGGTCATTTTCTCGATAGTCGCCGCGGAGGTGTCGCCGAAGTCTATTTTATCGTGAAGCTCGGCAAGCTGCAATTCCGTTTCCTCGAGCTCGGCGAAAATCGTAAGCGCCTCGTCGTACAGTGTTTTTGTGCTGTCCTTGCACGCGAACTGCTCCATAAAGCCTATTTTGCAGCTTCCCGCAATATGGATGCTTCCCGCGTCGGGGATATGCTCGCCCTTCAACAGGCGGAACAGCGTTGTCTTTCCGCTGCCGTTCACGCCGACGAAGCCTATTTTCTCGCCCTCGTACACGTCAAGCGTAACGCCTGAAAACAGCGTTCTGTCCGCGAACGACATTGCTATATCGTTCAGTCCCAAAAGTAACATATTATTTTCCTTATCTAAAATTTGTGATATTCAGCACCGTGCGTACTCCGCTTCATTTTGGCTGTCCCGCCGCGCGGCGGAAATATCGCGGTTTAATTTAACAAACGCCGATAAGCCGCACAATCTAATGTGCGGCTCTTTAAACAGCGTTATAAACGCCTTACTTTTTCTTAAAAGTCTTTTCGGGCGCGTACTTGGTGTTAACAAGATACTCGTCCAGCTCGATCTCGTAATTCTGATAGGTCAGCTCCATAAGACCGTCGTACTCGTCGCTCTTTATCTCCTTGAGAATGGCCTCGTGGTTGTCCTTTTCCCAGCTCTCTTTGGCAGTTACGTCCTCGCGGACGATAACATATGCCGCGCTCTCGCCCTCGAATACGGTCGCCTTGCCGTCGACAGCCGCGTTCCAGATATATTCGGTCAGCTTTTCGTCGAGCGTGGAGTTCTCCTTGGAGATGAACTGATCCAGATCCTCGGGCTTCTCCGCCTTTGTTACGTCGACGTCGTCCACCTCTTTCTTGATATACTCCTCCTTGGACAGCTTATCCTCGTTGTCCTCGGTATAGGAGTTTTCCGCGCTTACTCTCGCGGCCTCCTGCGCCGTCTCAAGGTCGAAGTCGTACTTCACGTCAATAAAGCTGTCGCCGCCGTTGAGCCTTTCGGCATACGTCTTTGCCTTGTCCTTTATCTCCTGCTTTGCCTCGTCGGTCTCGAGAGCCTTGCCCTCGGCGTCAGTGTATTTCAGCGTGAGCATTTTGACAGCGGCGTAGTTCTCGGTGAGGTAGGTATTGATCTCGTCCTTTGTTACGGGATACTCGCCGTCGGTATCGTAATAATGCAGGAAAAGCTTATCGGAAAGCGCGTTCGCCTTTCTGATCTCCTTCATCGACTCGATACCCACGCCAAACGACTCGTAGTATTCGCCGAGAGTGTTGAAGCCCATTGTGTACATAACGTACATATTCTCCTCGTCCCATGTGGACTGAAGATCGTCGTTCATCTCCTTGATCTCATCCTCGGTGAGCGTTATCCCGTACTCATTGCACAGCTTCTGTACCGCGACGAACTTGCGCACCTCCTTGATAGTCTGCTCCTTTATCCACTCGGAAGCGGACTTGTTCTCAACGTTCTCCGCGAGAACGTCGATCTCCGAGGTGCTTGACGAGCTGTCGGAGGTTCCGTTCTGCTCCTGTATCTTGTTGTAAGCCTCGTTATAGGCGGTCTGCTGGAACGACAGATAAACTCCGTTGCGAATGCTCATACCGTCCACCGTCATAAGATATCCGTTATCTCCGCAGCCGCACAGCGAAACCGTTAAAGCCAGCGTCAGCGCTCCCGCCGCGATCCTCTTGAAATTAAGCTTCATTTAAAATTCCTCCCGTATTATAATCTTTCACTGTTGATAAATCTCACGGACATAAGCGTGTTCTTTTTATCCCAGCGGTTGATAGTGTATTCCATTGTTTTGTCGGCAGTGACCTCAATGCCGATATTCTCCGACACCATAGTAAACGACGGCGGCAGGTACTCGACGGTCAGCACGTATGTGCCGTTGTTCTCCGTCATTGCGGTTATCCTCGGCGCGTAATTCAGATACCTCATGCTTCCGGAGCATATATAATAATGATTAACCTCGTCGTACACAAACCTTGTATCGCCCGCGCCCACCGACTGATGCGTGAGTGTAGAGCCGCTTCCGAATATCTCCGCGCATGACACTCCGATATCGTACTCGGGGATATGGAAGTCGCCCGTTTCGGAGGTTTTGTAGCCGCTTGTATTCTTGTTAAGCAGCACGTTCCATATAGCGACGCTTACCTTCGCCGAATTCGATATCTCACTCTCATTTTCGAACGGCGCGATATCGTTCGCGACTACGGGCAGCAAAAACTTCGCGAACTCGTTCTTCAGCGACGTATTGTCCATAATATCGCGCACGCCGTTTGAAATGAACCGCACGCTGGAAACGCAGCCTATCGCCGCCATTATTACGATAAACACCGCAAACCCGAAGAAAAACTTATGCTTGCGCGGGTTCGGAGCGATCTTCACATCATCGTCGGGCTCCTGACCCAGCTCCGTGATATCGCCCTCAATATCGGGCTCGATCTCGGGCGAGCCGAAAAGCTCGTTTATCACGTCCTCGTTATGCTTTTCGCGGGGGGTGACTTGTCTGTTTTTCTTAGCCATAAAGATAACTATCTCCTTAATTTTAAAAGCAAAATCTCGCGTCGTCCGTTACGCTGCTTATTATTCTCTTATCTGACCGTTTCCGTCAATAAGATACTTATAAGAAGTGAGGGCTTTTAAGCCCATGGGACCGCGCGCGTGGAGTTTCTGCGTTGAAATACCTATCTCAGCGCCGAGACCAAACTCGAAGCCGTCCGTAAACCTTGTCGACGCGTTCACATAGACCGCCGCCGCGTCAACGCGCCTTTGGAACTTCTGCGCGTTCTCGAGCGACTTGGTGACTATGCACTCGCTGTGCCCCGTGCCAAACCTGTTGATATGCTCTATCGCCTCGTCGACCGACTTTACCACCTTCGAGGAGAGCCTGTAATCAAGGAACTCCGTTGCGTAGTCGTTATCGTCCGCAAGCTTTTCAACCTCGATATTCTCGGCGGTCTTTTCGTCGCCGACCACCGCGACCTTGCCATGCCAGCGCTCGTTCAGCTTTGTGAAAAACTCATTGGCAATACTTTCGTGAACTAAAATGCTCTCTATCGCGTTGCAGACCGACGGACGCTGCGTTTTCGCGTTATCGACGATATCAACCGCCATTTCGATATCCGCGCTCTCGTCGATGTAAACATGACAGTTGCCCTCTCCCGTCTGAATAACGGGAACGGTCGCGTTCTCGATAACGCTGCGGATAAGCCGTCCGCTTCCCCTTGGGATAAGCAGGTCAATGTATCTGTTAAGCCGCATCATAGCCGTGGCGGTATCGCGGCTCGTATCCTCAACAAGCTGTATGCAGTCCTCGGGAACTCCGCACTCCGCGAGTGCGCCGCGCATAAGGCTCACAAGAAATTTGTTGGAGTTTATCGCGTCCGAGCCGCCGCGCAGTATTACCGCACTGCCCGCTTTGAAACAGAGCGCCGCCGCGTCAACGGTAACGTTCGGGCGGCTCTCGAAGATTATCCCGATAACGCCCATCGGCACGCGCTTTTGCACCACGCGCAGACCGCTCGGCAGCTCCCCGCCGCCTATGACCTCGCCGATAGGGTCGGGCAGCGAGACTATCTGCTCCACGCCCTCCGCTATGCCCGCGATACGCTTTACGTCCAGCGTAAGGCGATCTACCATTGCCGCCGCCATGCCGCTTTTTTTCGCGTTCTCAATGTCGAGCCTGTTAGCGGCAATTATCCCATCAACGCTTTCTCTGAGACGTTTCGCTATCTCCGAAAGAGCGCGGTTTTTAATGTTCGTGCCGCAGTCCGCAAGTATCGGCGCGGCGTTCTTGGCCGAAATGCCGAGCGTTTCTATATATTCCATATTTTACCTCTTAATCTTTTAACGCTTTGAACCATGTACAAACCGCGTCGTCGCTCTCAAACAGCTTGTAGAGCAGATTCGGGTCTTTATTTCCAATAATGACGGTATCGATCCCCGCCTCGGTCGCTATTTTCGCGGCCTCTATCTTCGTGAGCATTCCGCCCGTGCCTACCGACGAGCCCGCTCCCTGCGCCATGGTGATTATATCCGTGGTGATCTTGTCCACCTCGCGGACGAGCTTTGTTCCCTTCTCGGAGGGGTCGCCGTCGTACAACCCGTCGACGTCGGTCAGCATGACCAACAAATCCGCCTCGCAAAGAGTTGCGACGGTTGCGGAAAGCGTATCGTTCTCGTCGAAGTCAAGATGCTTTATTGACACAACGTCGTTAGCGTTGATTATCGGAACAACTCCCAGCTCGAACAGTTTGTTAAACGTATTTATAACATTTGTACGGCGGGTATCGTTGCTGATGACGTCACGCGTAAGCAACAGCTGCGCCACATTGTGATTATACTGCCCGAACATATCCGAGTAGAACTTCATAAGCTCCGACTGTCCGATAGCCGCGCACGCCTGCTTTGACGGGATATCGCGAGGCTTTTCCGAGAAGCCGCCCTTCGCCGCGCCGACGCACTGCGCGCCGCTCGACACAAACACGATCTCCTTGCCCGAATTCTTCAAGTCTGCAAGCACCTCGACGAGAGCGCGGCTCTTGCGAATATTTATACTGCCCGTCTCGGGATAGGCGAGAGTGCTGCTCCCGACCTTGATAACGACGCGCTTTTTATCTGCAAAACACATAACGTGATCACGTTCCTTTATGTTAATCTTTACTTAAGGGTTGATTGTTTTTTTATGATTTATAAAGCTCCGCAATTTCGGCGAGCTGTGCCCGGTCGCTGCGCTTCATGCGCACGTTAGCCCGAAAACGGCTCTCTGCGCACTCCGTTCGCTTTTCTCCGCTCACCGCTCCCCTTTAGTTTGCTCTTGGCGCTTTACTGCGCCGCCTAATATGCAACGTGCGAAATCCATACATTTAATATTATAACAAATCGTAGCGGAAATTTCAACACATAAAAGCAAATTATCACCAAATTTTTATCAAGCGGATATATTTTTCCCCACCTCCACAATAATTTTATGAAAAATAGATAAAAAACCACTTGATTTTTGTAAACGATTATGTTATACTAAAAACAACTAATTTTTTCGGGAGTGGGATATTTGGATAATATTTGCGAACAGCTTGTCACGAAAACGCGCACGGGCGCTGACGTGGCTAAGATAATAGGAATAATGGTCGGGTCGGTGCTGTTGGCGGCGGTTTGTATGTTCTTCGCCATGGCGCTGGGGCTGACGTTTCTGATATTGATATCGGTAGGTATTCTGGCGCTCGGCATATGGCTGCTGAGCGGCGTTAATGTCGAGTATGAGTACATCATCACCAACAACGAAATGGATATCGACAAGATCATAGGCAGACGCAAGCGCAAGCGTATGATCACCGTCGACATCTCAAAGGCGACCGATTTCGGCGCGTTTCCGGGCGCTGAGGATATCGACGCGGACGCTACGGTCCATGCGACGACGGGAACGCAGACGGACGCGCATTTTCTGCTGGTCGAGCACAGCAGCTATGGGACAGTGAAAGTAATTTTTAATCCTAACGAAAGAACGAGGGAGGCAATCGTGCAGGAGCTGCCGAACGCTCTTCGCACGAGAATGAAACATAATGTCAAGTAATATGTTTGTTCGCACGGGAACAGCGATAATCGAGCTTTCCAGAATTCGGAAAAGCTGTAAAAACAAACGTTTCCTGTCAAATTACTTCTCTGCGGACGAGATCAGATTTTTCGTTTCGCGCAAGCTCTCCACCGCGCTTATCGCGGAAAATTACTGCGTGAAGATTGCTGTGGCGAAAGCGATAGGTACGGGAATGCGTGTTATCAGAGCGCAGGATATCACGGTGCTCCGCGACCGTCTGGGCTGCCCGTTTATCATCACGGAGGGCTACGCAAAGATGCTTGAGCAGCGCGAGGGGTACGTGTTCAACGTGTCCGTCGACCATTGCCGCAAGTACGCAACGGCAAGCGTGATAATCAACAAATAAGGAGGTGACATCAATGGATATGAACGTAAGCAGCGCCGTTTCCGCTGCTGTAACGCAAAGAACGGCGCCCATTGAGAGAACGGTTGATACTGCTGAAAACAGCGCTCCCGAAACCGCAAAAGCCGAAAACGTTGACAGAGTGGATTTCAGCGAAGACGCTCAGTGCTATCTCGAAGAGGAGAACAGCGAAAGCGCCGACAACAGGATCGAGTATCACACAAGCTACATCAAGCCCGACACAAACGATTTGTCGCGCTACACCGCCAACGAGCTTTCAAAGCTGCTAACGGACGGCGAGATAACCCGCACGGCTTATAACGAGGAGCTTGCGCGGAGAAACGGTTAACAAAGTGCTATGTCGCTTTCGGTGACATAGCATTATTTTTGAGGGGGTGAACGCGTGAAGCGTCTGGTTATCTGCATGGCGGCGCACGTCGACGCGGGCAAGACCACGCTGTCTGAGGCTCTGCTGTACCGCGCGGGAGAAATACGCAGACTCGGGCGCGTGGACAACGGCGACGCGTTTCTGGATAACGATCCGCTGGAGCGTTCGCGCGGGATAACCATTTTCTCAAAACAGGCGGTTTTGAAAATTAACGATACCGAGATAACTCTGCTCGACACACCCGGGCACGTCGACTTTTCGGCGGAGGCTGAACGCGCGTTCACCGTGCCCGACTGCGCGATACTCGTGATAAGCGGCACGGACGGCGTTCAGAGCCACACGCACACCATCTGGGAACTGCTGCGGAGGTTCAGCATCCCAACATTCGTGTTTGTGAATAAAATGGATATTTCACACAAATCTGTGGCGGAGATTATGGGCGACTTGCACAAGCTGGACAAGCGCTTCGCAGACTTCTCGGAGAACGTCGGGGAGGTCTGTGCGGAATTCGATGAGGACTGCATGAACGCACTGTTGGAGAGCGGCGAAGTTCCGTCGGAGCTGATCGCGGAGGCAGTCTCGTCGCGAAACGTGTTCCCCGTGTGCTTCGGCGCAGCGCTGAAGTCGGATGGCGTGGACAGGCTTCTGGAGCTGCTGGAGCGTTACGCCGATCCGCATGGACGCTATGACGACTTCGCCGCGCTGGTGTACAAGATAACCTCGGACGAAAACGGCGCGCGGCTCACGCATATGAAGATAAACGGCGGCGAGCTGAAAAACCGCGCCGTTATTGAGGAATGCGGAGAAAAAGTCACGCAGATACGGCTGTATAACGGCGCGAAATTCACCGCCGTCGATACCGCCGGGGCGGGTCAATTGGTCGCCGTAACAGGGCTTTCGGGAACGTTCGCGGGGCAGGCGCTCGGCGCACAGAAAACCGCTGCCGCGCCCGTCATAGAGCCTGTTCTCAGCTATAAGGCGGAGCTTCCGCCCGAGGCGGACGTCCGGCAAGTGCTGCCCAAGCTGAAAAAGCTCGAGGAGGAGGACCCGCAGCTGCGCTTCTCGTGGTCGGAACAGTTGCGCGAAATTCACGTCGCTATAATGGGCGAGGTGCAGCTTGAGATACTCCAAAATGTGATAGCGGAGCGGTTCGGACTGTCCGTGACGTTCAGCGAGGGGAGCATCGCGTATCGGGAGACGATCGCCGAAAAGGTCGAGGGCGTAGGGCATTACGAACCGCTTCGTCACTATGCGGAAGTCCACGTGCTTATCGAGCCTTTACCGCGCGGGAGCGGCGTAGTATTCGCACGCGACTGCCGCAATCTCGACGAGAACTGGCAGCGGCTGGCGCTGTCAAATCTCCGCGAACGGCGGCATTTGGGCGTACTGACGGGCTCGCCGATAACCGACGTGAAAATCACGCTATCCGCGGGGCGCGCTCACCTCAAGCACACCGAAGGCGGCGACTTCCGTCAAGCCGCGTGGAGGGCGGTGCGGCAGGGCTTGGCAAGCGCGAAGTCGGTGCTTCTCGAGCCGTTCTGCCGCTTTCGGCTGGAGATACCCGCCGCGAGCGTCGGACGCGCAATGACCGACTTACAGCAGATGGGTGCGGAATTCGCTCAGCCGGGCGGTTCAGGCGACATTTCGGTCATTGAGGGAAGATGTCCCGTCTCGGAAATGCGCAGCTATCAGAAGGATGTGATCGGTTACACGCACGGCACGGGACGGCTCACGACGTTTTTCGACGGTTATTATCCTTGTCACAACGCACAGGAGGTCATAGAAAAGATCGGCTATAATTTCGAGAACGATGTGGAGAATTCCGCGGACAGCGTGTTCTGCTCACACGGCGCGGGCTACCTGGTCAAGTGGAATGAAGTACTGTCAAAAATGCACATTCCGAGCATACTGTGCGAAAGAGCTCACGAACCGATAACGCAAACGGAAATAAATTCTTACAAGCAAAGATTGGCTACCGACAAGGAGCTAATGGATATCTTTGAACGCACATACGGCAAGATAAAACGCAACGACCGTACGGCAATGCGCCGCGATAAAGCCGCCGAAAAGATACCGAAATTGCCGCCTCCCAAGCGCGGACCCGAATTCCTGCTGGTGGACGGGTACAATATCATCTTTTCGTGGGACGAGCTGGCAAAAATTGCCAAGGATAACCTAGACCTTGCCCGCTCGCAGCTTATCAACATCATGTGCAACTATCAGGGGTTCAAAAGCTGCAATCTGATACTGGTTTTCGACGCGTACAAGGTCAAGAGTGACCGCGAGGTGGAGCATTACGGCAACGTTTCGGTGGTGTACACGCGCGAGGCTGAAACCGCGGATATGTATATTGAAAAGACCGCGCAGAAGCTCTCCGCCGAGAACCGCGTCCGCGTGGCGACCTCGGACGGAACAGAACAGCTTATAATCCTCGGCGCAGGCGCGACGCGCGTCTCCGCCCGCGAATTCAAAATGGAGGTCGACGAGGTGGAAAGGGCGATACGCGAGATATTGGACAAAATGCACTGAGACCTGCGATATGAATTTTTAAGAGGTGTTTATGGAAATCGAGCCTATTGCATTCATCATGAACGACTATATGGAGAAATTTGGCGTTCCCCGACAGAGCGGACTTGTGAGCCTTTGTTCACAAATAGTTCTTGAACCGAAATTCTGTGACGAAAATGCCATGCGCGGTCTTGAGGATTTTACACACATCTGGCTTATCTGGGGTTTTTCGGAGGCGAAGACGGACGGCTTCTCACCTACCGTTCGCCCGCCGAGATTAGGAGGCAACGTTCGCAAGGGCGTGTTCGCTACGCGCTCGCCGTTTCGTCCGAATTCGCTCGGGCTTAGCGTTGTAAAGCTCGTGAGCGTCGACGGCTTTTCGATAACCGTAACGGGCGCGGATCTGATGAACGGCACACCGATATACGATATCAAGCCTTATTTGCCGTATGCCGACAGCGTTCCCGACGCGTCGAACGGGTGGTCGCTCGCGGAACATAAGGGGCGGCTCGCGGTGGAATTCCCCATGGAGCTGTCGGAGATTATTCCCGCGGATAAGCGCCAAGGCTTGACCGAAACACTGGCACAAGACCCGAGACCGCAGTATCAAAACATTCCCGAGCGTGTGTACACAATGGCGTTCGGGGAATGGCAAGTCAGCTTCACGGTTGACGGTGAACAATTGACCGTCATTAAAATTACAAAATAAAAACCGCGGCATACACCGCGGTTCATTTTATTGCACAAATCATTTGTTGAAGTGAATTTTATCATAATTCACAAGCTCATTGAGCAGCTCGGGAACCTTTGCGGGCGCGTCCTCGTCGGAGAACTGGCAGGTACCGACCGCCATATGTCCGCCGCCGCCGTACTTCAGCATAGTAGAGCCTACGTTGATATGCGAGGTACGGTTGAGTATCGAATAACCGACCGCGCAGGAGCAACCCTTACCGCCCTTACCGTCGACGATCCAACAGGAGATGTTCTGCTCGGGATACAGCGAGTAGATCAGGAAACGGTTGCCGGTGTAGATCGGGTTTACGCCGCGCAAATCGGTGATGATAACGTCGCCCTCGACGCGCGTGTACTTATGTACCATGTCCTTGAACAAATCGGTCTGCTCGTTGTAAAGCTCAATACGCTCCTTGATATCGGGCATTGCGAGAATTTCCTCGGTGCTCATGTATGCGCAGCAGCGCAACAGCTTTTCCATTAACTGGTAATTGCTTATCGTGAAGTTCCTAAAGCGACCTAAACCCGTGCGAGGATCCATCAGGAAACCCACAAGTATCCAGCCCTCGGGGTTGAGTATCTCGTCGCGGGTAAGGTTTCCGCTGTCTACTTTATCGACCGCAACCATCAGGTCGTCGAAATTCGGAAAACGCTCCTTGCCGCCGTAATATTCATAGATAATGCGCGCGCAGCTCGGCGTGATACGGCTTTCGCCCTTGTACTTGCCCTTGTAGCGGTTACGCTCCTCTTCGCTGGAGTGGTGGTCGAACCACAGTCCACAGCCCTCCACAAACGGAACGTTAGCCAAACAGTCGTTTTCGGTGACGGGAATCAAACCGTCCTGCAAATCCTTCGGGTGCGCGAACGTCCAGCTGTCCACAACGCCCGCGCACAGCAAAAGCGCGCCGCAAGCCAGACCGTCAAAATCGGAACGGGTTATCAATCGCATAGCCATAAGAAATTCCTCTCCTTATGATTAATCTATTTATTTCATTATACCATTTATTTTAACGAAAATCAACACCTTTTTAAAATTTTTATGAAATATTTTGTATAAAAACTTTATCGCTGTTTCTTTGATGTCATAATAATTCTTAATCTTATCCTGCCAATAATTCCCAGCTTTTTATTTGCGGCGGCAAATATCTTTTCGAGCAGCCGCGCGAGAGTCGCCTTTTCGGTATCGGACAGCTCTCCGCCGCCGAACGCAAGCTTTTCGAGCAGGTCGGTGTGCTTATAGACTGCGCAGCCGAGCTCCTTGCCAGCGCGCTTGAAGAAGTCGCCCGTCAGCTCGCCGCCGTTCGGGGTTATCTTGCACAGCCGCAGCGCCGCAAGCAGTCTCGCGTAGACGGACTGCGAATTATCCGCGGTGTAGAACCGTTTCATCGCCTTTTTCGCATTCTTGTCGAAGCGGCGGATTCGGTATATAACGAACACCATCAGCACAATGCCGGCAATGATACCCGATATCGTCAGCACATACGGCATTATATTGACCTTTTTACCTCCGACGGTCATATTGCTGCTGCCGTCGTAATAGCCGCTGTCCACACTGTCGGAGGACGACTCCTCGTCCGTCTCCTTGGTATCGGAGTTGTCGGGATAGCTGTACGACGAGCTGCCAGAGCTGTCGGAGCTCTCCGAGCCGCTGTCCGGTCTGCCGCCGTTCAGCGCCGCCTCGACGCTCACGGAGCTTGTCGGGTCAAAGGTGACCCACCCGAGCTCGTTGAAATACACCTCGCACCACGCATGGAGATTTTTCGAGTGCAGCACCTCGCCCTCGCTGCCCGTGGACTTTGCCACAAACCCCGTGCAGTACCGCGCGGGAAAGCCGAGCGAACGCATTATCATGGTCATGGAGCTTGCGTAAAGCGCACAGTGACCGCTTTTGGTATCGTTGAGAAAGCTCATCACGGGGTCGCGCTGATTTATCCTCGCGTTGAGCGAATAAACGTAGTTTTCGCGGAGATGATCCGCGACCGAGCTTGCCGCGCCGTACCGCGTCACAAGGTCGCCCGTACCGGAGAACAGTACGTCGGAGACCGCAGCCGAATAAAGCAGATTATCGGCGATATATTCCCTTATCGGCTCGCGGAGCGGCATTGGAATGTCCATGTAGACCTCGCGGACGTAATTTGAATATATCCCCGGGTCGAAGGCGTATTCAGCAAACGACGTTAAAAATTTATAGGCGTCCGCGGCATTTTCAACAGCCTCTTTCACACTTGACCAATCCGTCTCCTCAATGCCGATGTAAGCGGGCGTGTACGCGTAGCCGCGCATGGAGCCGAGCTTTCCCGCCTTGTCGGTCGTGCGCACGGCGAAATCGCCGTACACCGTGAACAGCTCTCTGTCAAGGTAGCTGTCGTAGTAGTCGATATACGCGGGCGTGAACACCACGCTCGTGTCGCAGAGGTAGTCGATAGAAAGCTCCGCTTTCTCGATATAGTCCTCCATACCGCCGCCGGGGAAAACAAACAAATCGGTAAGCTCCGAGGGTCTGAACCACTTGTCGAGTTCGCTCTCCTCCCATAGCGCGGGCACTCCGCCTACGGGGCTTGTCCAGTTCCTGCCGTCGAAATCCATACCGATATCGCCGCGCAGATATATCGGCAGCGTGCCGAGGTTTTTGACGCGCATTATCTCCTGCTCGCCGTTGCCCGGATTGGTTATCGACAGTCCCGAGCCCTGCTGAAAGTCCGATTTATTGGGGCTGGCGAAGTACTCCGAGACGGGGCCCGACTTGAACGGAGAGGTCACGCCGAAGCCCGAGTTCCCGATATCCGTCACGAGCTTGTACAGGTTTGAATAGTCTATTCCGCGCGAATCGTCCGTTATCGCGTTCGCGGCAGTTATCGCGGCGAGAAACAGCGCCGCCGAGCACACCGCGAGCGAAAAGTATTTCGAGTTGTACGCGCCGCGCAGGGACGTTCTTCTCATATACGACGAGTTCTCCGTGCGCATATTGAAAAGGTGCTCGTTTCGCGCGACTATGCCGCGGTAGGAGTTAGCGAAGCCCTGCCGTATCGCAAGACCGTCCTTGTGCGATATCGTCATCGCCATTGCCCCCGCAAACAGAGCCGCGGTCGGCGCAAGCCACCAGTTGAACAGCAGACGCTCCGCTATCATGCGCGGCGCCCACATCGCGAGGAACACGATAAGTATCGGCATAAAATGCGGCTTTCTGAACATCGAGACCGAGACTATCAACGAATAAAACACGCACAGGATAACTACACCGAAAACCAGCTTATCGGCATAGAGCGCGCTTATGATACTGTCTCCGCTGCCCGCGAGAAGCGTTTTGTGGGTTATCGTATCGGCAGTCTGCACAATCCTGCCGTCGAGCTGAAGCACCACCGCGTCAAAAAACCACGACAGCTTCTGCCAGAACATATCGCGATTATGCCACACCACCACGCTGCCCACCAGCACCGCCACGGGTATGACCACGCTTTTTCTCACGAACAGAAACAGCGTCGAAAACGCCGCCGTACAGCCAAAGCAGACCATTCCCGCCATACGCAGATCTATCGGCATATCCAGATTGGTGAGCACGAACATCATCGAGCACACGCAAAGCGCACAGCAGAACAGCACCTTTGCCGCGAGGAGAAGAAACGTTCTCGGGGATTTTTCGTAGTATCGGTCGTAGACCAGCGCCACCTCGCGCTTTTTCCTTCCGCGCCCCTTTACCGTGCCCGCGACGGCGTTGTCAAATTCGTTAAGGCTCTCCGGATCGTCCTCATCGGTATTGCCGATAACTATTTTCTGCCCTTTCGTGAACTCCTGTCCGTTCGCGAGGTCGTTGAGATTTTCATTTTCCTGTTCCATTATTAGTCCTTAAAATTATTTTGTGAATTATCTGAAAATGTGAATACCGTGCTTTTTCAGCGAATCGTTGACATAAGCGTAGCGCATATTTTCCCATTGCTCGTAGCCCTTGAAGCCGTTCAGCGTGACGTTGCCCTTTATCTGCACAACGCTGACCATACGGTCGGCTGCGGAATCGTTCCAGATGTCGCTTATCCCCTTGTGAACGGCACGCAGGGGAGCAAGCTCGCCCGCGGGCGCGTCCTTGGGACAGATCATCCTCGTGAGCGCGGGCTCATCGGAGGCGGGAGTTTTCACGGCCGCGCGTTCAAGACACTCTCCGAGCGCCGCCGCCTCGGACGCTTCAACGTTGAAGAATTGGCAGAACTCTTCGTAGCTCTGATCGAAAAAGCTCGCGAAGCAGGACTGCACGATATGCACAAGCTCTCTCGGGAAGTGCATTTCGTCGCCCTTGTCAACGTTCATAAGGTCGGAGCGTTTGAACGCCATCAGCCGCGTGCTCTCGGGCAGACCGTCCACCATTTTGTCGAGCGCCGACTTTATCTCGGGCGTAAAGATATCGAACGCCTCGGTCACGCCGAAGCCCTCATACGGCGACTCTCCCGTCAATATTTTTTCCCTGTTGACGGGTATTCTCTCAAACATCTCCGCGCTTTTCAGGAGGTTAACCTTGTAATACTCGTCAATTTTGGCGTAAAGCGTCTCGTAGAACTCCTTGACGATACCCGCAGTGACCTCGGTCTTTTTATACTCGCCCCACTCGTCGAGCCACGCCATATATTCCTCCGTCATACGCGACGCGATAAAGGTCGGGAAATTCTTTATCTTTTTGTAGGACACCTTCACCATGCGCTCCTCGCGCGCCATGGTCTCGCCGATATCCTCCATTTCGGTCTTTATCTTCGCAATAGCCACACGAAGCTCCGCAAGGCTCTTCTTTACGACCTCGACGGCGTAGAACGGACCCTTGTCGAAGTTATTCTTAGCCTCCTCGCAGATCGACACCACCTCGTCGAACACGGCGGGCAGGACGATATCCGAGCCATTTCTGCACAGCTCCGCGAACTTCTCCACATTATCGCTGACATAGCGCCGCGAAGCCTCCATTCCGTTCTTCAGCGACTTCACGCTGAACAGCGGGTTCAATTCCTCATTGAACTCGAGCTTCGGCAGCACGCCCGCCTTAGAAGCGAGGAACTGTGCGTTCGGCGTGAGCTTGCCGATAAGCTTGCCCATTTCCATACTGCTCACGCTGTTCTTGTTGAGCATACGGTTGAACGACATAAACAGCTTTACCGAGAGGTAGGACATAATTCTGCCCATGGGTATCTCGTTTACCGCGGTATCGCAGGCGAGGTATCTGAACGAATGCTCCTTGCCGAGCATATTGTACGACATTATCTTGTCCGCGTCGTCGTCGCGGACGTACACTATCTCGCACTCGCTGAGTATTTTCAGCGCGGCGGCTTCGAGGGTAGCCTCGTAGGTGCTCTCGGCGGCGTTGATATAGCACGCGGAATACGGCGGCTTGTCGGTATCCACCGCGAACGACTGCGTGTATTTCTGCGAAAAGCGTGTCTTGCGGCATTGAAAGCTGTCCAGCTCCGCTTTTGTGACTATGGTGTTCGCGTAGTAGTTGCCAAGCTCGCGGCTGTCCTTCTCAAAAAGCTTTGATGTATCGCCCGCGAACATATACGCCGTGACATTTACCGGGTATTTAGCGGTTTCGAAAAGCGACTTAAGAATGTATCCGATATCAATGACCATACCGCCGAAGAACGCGTCGCCCATATTGCCCGTCACCACGATATCGAGCGGCGCGTTGCTGTCGGAGAACGCGGAGATAGCGTCGCCGAAGATCTTAAGCAGATCGTTGAAGTAATGAAACAGCGCGACGCGTCCGCACTGACGCTTCTGCAGACCGTAGGCGGGCTTTGCGGGGGTATAGTTTTTCAGTCCCGTGTCAAACCACGAGAGAGCGGTCTCGGGCAGCCGCTCGGGAGCGTTGAGGTACTTATAGATAGCGTCATCGGGCACGATACGAAGCTTTTCCTCGTCGCGCAGAACGCTCCCGCAGAACTCAGCCGCGTCGAGCATTTTGTCCTCGCCGACAGCGAGAAAGCGTATCTTGGTATTATCCGTCTTGTAGCGGTTCTCGGCGATATGCTTGCACCGCATAAGGCACTCCGTACCGTTCTTCCCTATCCCCACAACGTACAGTCTTTTCGTGCCGAAGCGGGTCTTTCTCCCCGCGTACAGTTTCATTATCCTGTCGGGCTTAAGCCAATCGATAAGCTTTTCGTTATCCACTCAACACACCCCCAAAGAGAATTGTAAATTGTTATTTGTGTTTATATATTTGCGTTCGCGCATAAAAATACAGTATAGTAATATTATACAATAAAATTGTCAGAAAGTCAAGAGTAATTAGAATTGTTTTATAGTATTTGTTGTCTGTATTCATTCGGGAATGATGAGCTTGTATGTTGATTGCAGATGATTTTTTCAATATTTGACGTATCTTTATGTTAATGCAGCAACACAAGTAAAAAAGCAATGAAGGATCTTTACCTGCGCCGAAAACAATTACACATCCCGAAAATATATAGTCCGCAACAAAAATCATCAAATTTCATAAAAATCAAAAAAAGGTCTTTTATTATCGGAAAAAATATGTTATAATATGTAGAGTATGTATTAAAACCCCAATCGGTTGTGTTTTTAAGGATAAAGAGAATAAGGTAAAAATCGGAGGATAACGTGAAATTCAGAGTGATTGCGGCGCTGCTGCTCTGCCTGCTGATGTGCGGATGCTCGGCGACAGCATCGGTGGAAAATCTGCTGATGCCGCCAAAGCTCCTCGCAGAGCAGGACGAAATATACAAGGAGCTTATAAACAGCGTGGGTCAGGGCGTTAAGCTCAAATATCCGCGGAGCGGCGACTACCGTTCCGCGTTCGTGATGCACAATATCGACGACGAGCCCGGGGATGAGGCTATGGTGTTCTACGAGAGCAAAAACAACCAGTCCGGCGAAAGCTCGCTCAGGCTGAAGTTTCTCGATAAGAACGACGGAAAATGGGAGGCTGTTTACGATATGTCCTGTGCGGGCAGCGAGATAGACAGTATCAGCTTTGCCAAGCTCGGAACTTCGGATGTCATAGATATAATTATTTGTTACACGCTGCTCAACCAAACCGAGAAAACGTTTTCGGTGCTGAAATACACGGACAAAAAACCCGTCGAGGCGGTCTCGGGACCGTACTCATGTCTTGAAGTGGTAGACCTGAACGGCGACGGCGCTGACGAACTGGTCACAGTTAGCGTCAGCAAGGCGACCATGCTCTCCTCGGCAGCTATGTACACGGACGGCGAAAACGGCTTTGAAAGGCTGTCCGAAACGCCGCTGTACGGCGGTATATCGGACTATCTGCGCGTCACCAAGGGGCAGCTCAACGAGACAACTACCGCACTGTTCCTCGATTACTCGACGGGCGATCGGCAGGCGGGCACCAATGTTCTGTACTGCTACGGCAACAGGCTCGTGTGTCCCGACAGCGTGGGACAAAACCCGTCGGCGGGTATCATCTCGCGGCAGATAAACGACTATATGGCACAGATATACTGCTATGATATAGACGGCGACGGCTTTGTCGAGATACCCTCCACCACTCCCCTGCCCGGCTACGAAACGCTCACCAAGCCCGAGCAGCTCTGTGCGGTGCAGTGGTATACGGTTCGCGACGATAATTTCATACCCGAAAATTACAGCTACTTCTCGGGAAAATATCGGTTCGCGCTTCTGTTTCCCAATCGTTGGTGGGGCGTTGTGACCGCCGTCGCGGACTTCACCGCAAACGAGATAGTCTTTATCTCGTATAACGCGGAGACGGGTCTTGCTGTGACCGAGGAAACGGAGTTAATGCGAATACGCTCCGTTCCAAAGGACGACCCCGAGGCGCTCGAGGAGGCAAAGTCCCTCAAGCTCCTGGGCGAAAGCGACGACTCCGTGTTTTACTGTATCGAGACCACGGGCTACAAAACAGGTAAACTTGCGCTTACAGAGAGTGAACTTAAAGCCAGTTTTATTATTCTGTGATAGTTTTTCGGTCTCCGTCCCCGCATTCCGCCGAAGGAGTCCGTCCCTTCGGAATCACGTTTTTTGCCGCAGCGTAACGAGCGGCTCAATCGACAAAGGCAGCCTAAACGGGAGAAGTGAGCGGAGCGCAGAGAGCCGTTTTCAAACGAACGTGCACGAAGCGATAGATCGCACCCGGCGCGGCTCGCCGAAATTGCGCAGCTTATTAAATCAGGAGGTTCTATGAAACGCATTTTAGTAGTAGAAGACGAAAACGATATCCGCGATTTTGTGGTGATAAATCTCCGCAGAGCAGGCTATGACGTTACCGACGTGGCAAGCGGCGAGGACGCAGTCGCGGAATATCAGCGCCAAGGAGGTAACTTCGACGTGGTGTTGTTGGATATAATGATGCCGGGAATGGACGGCTTCGCGCTCTGCCGCTGGATACGCGAGCAAAGCGGCGATATCGGGATAATAATGCTGTCGGCAAAGTCGCAGGAGATGGATAAGGTAAACTGTCTGATGATAGGCGCGGATGATTATGTAACGAAGCCGTTCTCGCCGTCGGAGCTGGTGGCGAGAGTAGACGCGATATACCGCAGGGTCAGCGTGAACCGCTCGCGCCGCGAGGAGCCCAAGGTCATAACCTCGGGACCGTATACTCTGGACTATCAGAGCCGAATACTGTACAGTCACGGCAAGCCCGTCGACTTAACCCAGATAGAATACCAGATACTGGAGTATCTTATGAAGAACCGCAATTCCCCCGTCGACAGAATATCGATACTAAAGCACATCTGGGGCGACTCGTATGTTGGCGAGGACAAGGTCATAGACGTGAACATAAGACGATTGAGAATGAAGATCGAGGAGGATCCGTCCACTCCGAAATATATCCAGACGGTCTGGGGATTCGGCTATAAATGGAACGGTTAAATATGGAAAAAGGACTGAAAGCGGCAAGGCGCGGTTTCGGAAAACGCTCTATCGCGACGCGGTGGATGATGAATACGCTGTCGGTGGTCGCGATATTGCTTATAATCGCGAATTTGTGTATCTATTATTTTACCAAGCAGTACTATTACGGCTCGGCGGAGAGCTATATCATCTCGGAGGCGAACGCCTCGCAGATGGTCCTCGCAAGGCTTTACGAGGACTTGTCGGTCAACTTTTCGTCGGAGGTGCGGCATATCATTGAGAACTTCGACAAGAAGGATCAGATGGAGATGATGTCGATAAACCGCGCGGGCGACGTAACGCTGTCGTCGAGCGGATTTTCGCCGGGCAGAACGTACTTTATGCCCGACTACGAAACGGCGGTTGCGAGCGAGGACGGATTGGGCGTATACCAGGGCAGAGACGGCGGTGAGAATATCCTCGCGGTAACGATAATAATGACCACCACGAGCTCGAGCGTAAACGCGCTGAGGTTCGTCACGTCGCTTACGCTGGTGGACGACCAGATTTCGGGTATAATGCTCGCGGCTCTGCTTATAAGCGCGTTTATACTGTTGGTGGTCGTTATGACGGGCGCATATTTTGTAAAGTCCATATGTGTGCCGCTGGTGCAGATAAGCTCGACGGCGAAAAAGCTCGCCAAGGGCGATTTCTCGGAGCGTATCCCGATAACGTCCAATGACGAGATAGGTCAGCTCTCGCAGGCGTTCAACGAAATGGCGAACGGTCTGGAAAACTCCGAGCAGATAAAGAACGACTTCATAAGCTCCGTATCGCACGAGCTGAGAACGCCGCTCACCGCGATAAAGGGGTGGAGCGAAACGCTAAACCTCGGCTACGACCCGGAGACGTTCACAAAGGGTATGAAGGTCATAACGGGCGAGACAAAGCGCCTGGAGCGAATGGTAGAGGAGCTGCTTGACTTCTCGAGGATACAGAGCGGTCACTTTACGCTCCAGATGTCGACTATCGACGTTATAGCGGAGCTTGAGGACGCTATTCTGATTTACATCGACAAGGCGAAAAAGGAGAGCGTAGTGCTTTCGTACAACGAGCCCGAGTTCCTGTGCGCGGTCTACGGCGACAAAAACAGGCTGCGTCAGGTGTTTATCAACATAATCGACAACGCGCTGAAATACACCGAGGCGGGCGGCTCCATAGACATACTCGCCGAAAAGAACGACGATTCGGTGACGATAACGATAACGGACAGCGGCGCGGGTATCGCTCCCGAGGATCTGCCCAAGGTTAAGCAGAAATTCTATAAGGCGAACAGCACGAAGCACGGCTCGGGAATAGGTCTCGCGGTCGCGGACGAGATAATCTCCCTGCACGGCGGTCTGCTCGAGGTGGAGAGCGAACTGGGGTACGGCACTGCGGTAACTATCACCCTGCCGCTGGTTCAGAAGAAGGAAAGGTCGGAAGATGAGTAAAAAAACGGCTGATAAGGCTAAAAATACGGACAAAAAGACTACGATCGGCGGTCAGGCGCTGTTCGAGGGGATAATGATGAAGGGCGTTTCCGTCGAGGCTATGGCAGTGCGGAAAAAGGACGGCTCGGTGCATATCGAACAGCGGGAGCTGCCCAAAAAGAAATGGTATAACAAAGCACCGTTTGTGCGCGGGTGCTTCAACTTCGTCCAGATGATGAGAGACGGTACGAAATGCATGAACAAATCCATGGAGATAAGCGGAATGCTCGACGATGACGACGAGCCGAAAAGCAAGGTCGACATCTGGATAGAAAAGCACTTCGGCGAAAAGGCGTATTCCGTGATAGGCGGACTGCTTACGGTGCTGATGGTTGCGGCTATGCTGTTCGTGTTCCTGTTCGTGCCAAGCTGGCTGTTCGCCATGATAGAAAAGGCGGCGGGCGAGACGGACGTGTCCGTGTGGAAAGCGCCGTTTGAGGGCGTTTTAAGGCTTGTGCTGTTCGTGGGCTATATGGCGGTAATAGCACAGATGAAAGACATGAAGCGCGTCTACGAATACCACGGCGCGGAGCACAAGACTATCGCGTGCTACGAGGCGGGAAAGCCGCTTACGGTCGAAAATATCCGACCCATGGTACGGTTTCACCCGAGATGCGGCACGAGCTTTATAATAATAACGCTGCTCGTAAGCATTCTCGTTTTCATGATAGTGCCGATAAAACCCGCGGAATGGTGGGGTATCGAGAATACGATGCTCGCGGCGCTTCTGCGCGTGCTGATAAAGTTGCCGTTCGTGCCCGTGGTGGTGGGCATTTCCTACGAGCTGATAAAGCTCGCGGGGCGGTATACCAACGCGCTCACAAAAATAATAAGCGCCCCGGGACTGTGGATGCAGAGACTGACCACACGCGAGCCCGACGACAGCCAGATCGAGATCGCCATTGCCGCGGTCACGCCCTGCCTGCCTAAGGACGGAGAGGACGATAACTGGTAATGATTATACGTGACTTACAGCGCGAGATGATGTACAAGCTCGCCGATATCGGCGTTGAGAACACGCGCTTTGAAATGGAACAGCTCCTCGAAAAGGCGGGGCTTTCGCGGCTGAGATTGCTCACCGATCCGAGCGGGAACGTTCCCGAAAAGGTGGAACGGGCGGCTCTGGAAATGCTCGGACGGAGGGTCTCGGGCTATCCGCTGCAATACATTCTCGGCGAATGGGAATTCTTCGGGCTGCCGTTCGAGGTCGGAGAGGGCGTTCTGATACCGCGTCAGGACACCGAGGCGCTTGTGGAGCGCGTCCGCGATATTCTCCTAGAGAGAGCGCCCGAGGAGCGTTATACCGCCGACCTTTGCGCGGGAAGCGGCTGTATCGGCATTGCCCTCGCGAAACTGTGCGGGGCTAGGGTAAAATGTATCGAGCTGTCGGAGGCGGCGTTCGGGTATCTCAAGCAAAATATTACGCTCAACGGCGTGGAAGACCGCGTTACAGCCGTCCTCGCGGACGTTCTCGACGAATCGTCCGCGGACGGGGAATTCGACCTGATAGTCTCCAATCCGCCTTATCTTGACGATACGGATATGAAGAATTTGCAGTCCGAGGTCGCTCACGAGCCCAAAATGGCGCTGTACGGAGGCGCGGACGGTCTGGAATTCTACCGTAAGATGATAGCCGTATGGACTAAACGGCTTAAGCGCGGAGGAGCGTTCGCGGTCGAGATAGGTATGGGGCAGGAGCGCGGCGTTATCGAGATATTCGCCGAAAACGGCATAAGAGCCGACTGTATAAAGGATATGCGCGGTATCTACCGCGTGGTTTACGGTGTAAAATTTTAACTTAATTAATTTATCCGGAGGAACATAACGATGGCAATGGACAAGAAAAAGGACAAAACGATAAAGCCGATAGAGCGCGTGGTCGACCCCGCCGAGAAAAAAAAGGCGATACAGACCGCTATCGCGCAGATAGAAAAGCAGTTCGGCGAAGGCACGGTAATGTTCATGGGCGAAAACCGCCGCATGAGCATAGAGCACACGCCGACAGGCTCGCTTATGCTCGATCTGGCGCTCGGTATAGGCGGTCTGCCCAAGGGACGCATAATCGAGGTGTACGGCGCGGAAAGCTCGGGCAAAACGACACTGTGTCTGCATGCCGTTGCCGAGGCGCAAAAGCTCGGCGGCATGGCGGCGTTCATCGACGTAGAGCACGCTCTCGACCCCGTTTACGCGCGTGCGCTCGGCGTTGACGTGGACAACCTGCTGGTGTCGCAGCCCGATACGGGAGAGCAGGCGCTTGACATCATCGAGACGCTCGTGCGCTCGGGCGCGCTGGATATCGTTGTACTGGACAGCGTTGCCGCAATGGCGACGAGAGCCGAGATCGACGGCGATATGGGCGACGCGCACGTCGGAGTTCAGGCGCGTCTGATGTCGCAGGCTATGAGAAAGCTCACCGCCGCTATCAGCAAAACCAACTGCGTGGCTGTCTTCATCAATCAGGTGCGCGAGAAGATAGGCGTACTGTACGGCAATCCCGAGACCACTCCCGGCGGCCGCGCACTGAAGTTCTACGCGTCCGTGCGCATAAGCGTAAGCCGCGGCGAGCCCATTAAGGACGGCTCGGAGCTGCTCGGCTACCGCACCAAGTGCAAGGTGGTAAAGAATAAGGTAGCGCCCCCGTTCAAGACCGCGGAGTTCGATATGTTCTTCGGAGAGGGTATCTCCAAGCTCGGAGAGATAATCGACTGTGCCGTGGAGTTCGGCATCATCAAGAAAAGCGGCTCGTGGTTCAGCTATGACGATATGAAGATAGGTCAGGGCAAGGATAAGGTAAAGGACTTCCTCAAGGACAACGCGGATATCTGCGCGGAGGTCGAAAAGAGGGTCCGCGAGGAATTTGAGCGTATGGCCGCCGAGGAGCCGTCGGAGGGCGAAAACGCCGAAGGCGCGAACGGCGAAAAGAACGAAAAGTCAAAGCCCGCCAAGAAGACAAAGACAACAAAGAAGTCCTCAAAAAAGGCTGCCGAACCCGAAGAAGAAACCGAGGAGAGCCCCGAGGAGGAGCCCGTTGACGACGACGATTTCGCCGAGTTTTCGACCGAGGATTTTGAATAATGATAATAACAAATCTCGGCGAATACAAGGGCGACACATGGGAGATAGAGCTTGACGGAAAGCGCAAAATCTATGTTAACGCGTCGATAGTCAACGGGAGCGGTCTGCGGCAGGGGCAGGCTGTCTCCCCCGGCACGCTGAGCGAGATAATGGGCGAGGACGCTCTCCGCAAGGCGAAAAAGCGCGCGCTGTACCTGATCGGGGAGCGGGATATGTGCCGCGGCGAGCTGCTGAAAAAGCTCACGAAAACCTACGGCTCGGAGGTCGCGGAGCAGGCGACAGAGCACGTCTGCGAGCTTGGCTATATCAACGACGAGGAGTACGCGCCCAAGCTCGCCGAGTATCTGATAAAGCGCAAGCGGTGGGGAGTCCGCCGCGTTCGTTACGAAATGATAATGCGCGGTCTTGACCGTGAATTGGTCGAGAACACCCTCGCTGACATAGACGAGGATAAGCTCGACGAGGAACTGATAACGCTTATCCAAAAGCGTTACATAAACAAAATAGCCGACTGCGACGACCGCCGCCGCACTATCGCGGCGCTTGCAAGGCGCGGCTATGATTTCGGCTCTATAAAGCGCTGTATCGAGGCAGTGCTTGAGGATAATGAGGACGATTTTGACGATTATAATGAAGATGAGGACTTATAATGGGAAAAGATAATATGAGACGCGTAAAGGTCGCGGTGGTATCGCTCGGCTGCGCGAAAAATCAGGTGGACGCGGAGCAGATGATGGCGCGGCTCGCCGCGGAGGGCTACGCGTTCGTAGAGGAGCCGGGCGTGTCCGATATCGTACTGCTGAACACCTGCGGCTTTATCACCGCCGCCAAGGAGGAGGCTATCGAGTGGCTCAACGAGCTTATAACCCTCAAGGAAGAGGGAACGATAAAGTATATAGTCGTGACGGGCTGCCTGTCCGAGCGCTACCGTGAGGAATTCGCAGATGAATACCCCGAGGTCGACGCGGTGGTCGGCATTGCCGAGTATGAGCATATCGCGGACATTTTCGCCGAGATGATAAACGGTCACGTCTGCCGTTTCGGGGTCAAGGAACAGCACACCATGGAGGGCAGACGAATTCTGTCTACACTGCCGCATTACGCGTATATGCGCATTGCGGACGGCTGCGACAACTGCTGTACCTACTGCGCGATACCGCAGATACGCGGACGGTTCAGGAGCCGCCCTATGGAGAATATCGCCGCCGAGGCGCAAAAGCTCGCCGCGGACGGCGTTAAGGAGCTTGTTATTATCGCGCAGGACGTTACCCGTTACGGTCTCGACCTGTATAACAGATTGGCTCTGCCCGAGCTGCTTGACAAGCTTTGCGAGATAGACGGCCTAAAATGGATACGACTGCTGTACTGCTATCCAGAGCGGATAACGGACGAGCTTATCGACTGTATAAAGCGTCAGGACAAGATAGTGAAGTATCTTGATATCCCGCTCCAGCACTGCGACGGCGAGCTGCTGAAAAAGATGAACCGCCGCGGCGACGAAAAT
>CAJUMS010000020.1 GCA_910587465.1 uncultured Oscillospiraceae bacterium | reverse complement strand
TGGCGGTCTATCTCTTGTTTTCGGTTGCTTGCTTCTTTACCGTACATGAGCATTGAGACCCGGCGCTACACAGAACTTAGCGCCGGCCGCGATAGCCGCGTCGCACTGCTCGATAGTAAGCACAGTGCCCGCGCCTACTAGCATATCCGGGAAAGCCCCGGTCATATCCGAGATGACCTTATCCGCACCCGCCGCGCGGAAAGTCACCTCCGCCGCGTTGATTCCGCCCTCGCGCAGAGCCTTTGCTAGCTCCACAGCCTTAGATGTATCCTCCAGCTTGATAACGGGGATTATACCCGTGAATTCAAGCTGATCCTGAAACGCCTTCATATCCATTGAACTATTCCTCCGAAATCAAATTATCTGCCCAGCCAGCCACCGTCAACAGCGATAGTAAAGCCGTTGATATAGTCGCTTGCGGAGGAAGCAAGGAATACCGCAGCGCCCATAATGTCATCGGGAGTTCCCCAACGTCCCGCGGGGATACGGTCAAGGATAGCCTCACTTCTGTCAGCGTCCGCACGGAGAGCCTTGGTATTGTTCGTAGCCATATATCCGGGAGCTATAGCGTTCACGTTTATGCCCTTAGAAGCCCACTCATTAGCCATTGTCATTGTAATTCCCTTAACACCCGACTTGGAAGCGGTGTAGCTCGGAACGCGGATACCGCCCTGATAAGACAGCATACTTGCAACGGAGATGATCTTTCCGCCTGTTCCCTGCTTCATGTACTGCTTAGCGACAGCCTGCGAAAGGAAAAACAGGGTGCGGAGGTTTACGTTCATAACCAGATCCCAGCTCTCAACACTGAAATCAATGGTGTCCTCACGCTTGATAACGCCCGCATTGTTTACGAGAATATCAACATGACCGAAGGTATCCACCGCCGTCTTAACGATGTTGTCAATGGGATCGAGAGTGGAAAGGTCCGCCTGAATGAACTCGAAGTTCTCCTTGCCGAGCATTTCCTGGGTTGCCGTACTCGGAACTACCGAAACGCCCAGAACCTTAGCGCCCGCCTCGACAAAAGCCTTGGAAAAGCCCTGTCCGAGACCCGTATCACTGCCTGTTACAATTGCTACCTTGCCGTTCAGACTGAATTTGTCCAGAATCATAGTGTTACCTCCGAAAATTTTATTCATTTTTAAGAGAGCTTTTTCAGGCTCTCCTTGTTAAACAATATGCAAATTTTTCCAACATATCATCTATATTTATCTTATATCCAACCGCGGATAAATGCGAGGGCAAATACGTTGGATTTTATGGACAAAACGGATTTTTCAAAAAATCCCGATCGCCCTAAGTATCGTGACGTATACAAAGATAGTAACCGTGCTCACCAAACTTGTCCACACAACCAGTTGTCCCGCCAGCTCTCCATCTGCGCCCATTTCATTCGCCATTATCGCGCTCGCCACAGCAACAGGCGTCGCAAACACACCGATGTATGTCGCAAAGTGTTCTCCCGAAAGTCCGGGTATAAAAAAGTACGCCACAGCCAAGCCCAATATCGGCACCGCAACGGTGCGTATAACCGTACCGAAAACAATCTCCTTCCACAGCCTGGACACCGCCGAGAACTCAAACCGCCCTCCCAGAACTATCAGAGCAAACGGAGTGCAGATAGACTTCACATTCTCAAGCGACTTGTACAGGAAAGAAACGTCGCTGAAACGGAATTCTATATTCCACATAATGAAAAGCTCACGAACGCCCAACACGGCAAGCCCCGCGACAGTTCCGATTATAAGGGGATTTTTTATTATGCCGAGCAGTATCTTCGGAACGTTGATCTTCCCCTTTTCGCCCTTCCCGTTAAATATCGAGAGCGTGATGACTCCAAGCATATTGAACATCGGCACGCAGAACGCGGACATAACCCCCGCCGCAGCCGCGCCCTCGTCGCCGAAAAGCGAAGTCGCGAGCGGTATGCCGATTATCGCGTAATTTGAGCGGAACATCGCCTGAATCAGCGCGCCGCGCTTTGCGCCGTCATTAGTGAACGCGCACGTCACCGCGACCGCCAATCCAAAGATAACCAGCACCATTCCAATACCGTACAGCACAAAAACGGGGCTTATTTCGCTGAAGCTCTCTATCTGATATACGTTATAGAACAGCATAGCGGGCAGCAGTACCCGAAACGTCAGCTTATTTCCAACATCCAGGAACTCGCGGCTCAGCATTCCGATGCGTTTCAAAACGTAGCCGAGAACTATAAGCAGCACGATAGGCAGAACAGCGTTTGCCGAAAAAATAAGTGCGTCTATCATAATATCGGTTTATCTAGAGGAAAATATTCCTTTAAATACTCGCCCGTAGCCTTGACCATTCTCGTAAACAGCTCGCGAGCTTCGGAAGTTTTCAGTCCAGAGCAAAGCGGCTGATTTGCGAACGCTTCAAAGATACGCCTAAAATCGCGCGCCTTGATACCGTAGTAGGTGTTCTCAATATTGAGAGCGTTCCGCAGCACAAGAGCGTTTACATCATTTGGCAACTGCTTCGCGACGATAGGTTTTACGCTGTCGCGCGAGAATACGCAGTTCGTTTCAACTACCGAACCTAGCGGCAAGTCTGCCATCTGCCCTACATTCACGACATTAGCGTTTGAAACTGTCGGCGGAATAAGCCCCAACAGCGCCTTCATCAGCTCCACGACCTCCTCATCGCTGCGCTTTACCTCTATTTTTTCCTCACCGCTCGCGATACGGCGCGATTGCTCTATTTTATTTATTCTGTCCTGTTTGCGGTACGCTACGGTCGTCAAGTGATACAGCCATTCGTCCGCGGCAGCCTTACCGCCGATGTACCACGAGTTGTTCATAAATTCGACAAGGTGTCTGTCACCGGCAGCGGCCAGCACTCCGAACCGCTTAAACAAATCCATTTTGACCTTGTTCCCGTACAAAAACGGATTATCGTGAAAACCGTCCGGGTCATCCGTTTGCTCACAATAACCCTTATCGTAGAATTTATCGATAAACTGCGGCAGGATCTTCAGCATATCCGTGCCGTTATAATTTGCCTCGGTTATCCAAGTGAAGTGATTAACACCGCAAGCGTCGATTATCATTTCCTTGCGTGAGGGGCGCTCAACGCCGAGAATTTCATGCGCTGCGCAGCACAGAAACTCCTGCGCGTGAAAAACCTCGTGACAGCACCCGAAAGCCTTTATTCCGGGGAAAACGTCGTACAGAGTTTTCGTGCATGCCGTCATCGGATTTGTCAAATTGATGACCCAAGCGTCTGGGCAGTGTGCCTTTATCTCTCGCGCAAAGCCCTCATATATCGGTACTGTTCTCATTGCGCGGAGAACTCCGCCCGGACCCACCGTATCGCCTACCGACTGATATATCCCGTACTCCTCGGGGAGATGTACGTCGCTTTCCATCTCATCAAACGTTCCCGGCAGTATCGAGCAAGCCACGAAATCCGCGCCGTCAAGCGCCGCGCCGATATCCGTATACACATTATAATCCCATTTGGACACGGTATTCGGATTTTCATTTATCCTTGCACCGATCTTTTGATTAAGCTCTGCCGCGGGCACATCGATATCATACAGCGCGATCTCGCCGCAAAGCCCATCCGCCAGCGCCAAATCGGTCATGAACACTCTCGCCCAAGCCTTAGAGCCGCCGCCGATATAGGCGATTTTTATTTTAGTCATAGCTTTATCCTTGAAATAACATTATTTCGTCAGTCTCTTTACCTCGGTGTAGCACAGCACAAAAGGCGCAACGCCCTTTGCGTCGTTCTCCACCACAGGCTCGGAGATGTAGTACTCGTAGCTTCCGTCGCGGCGTCTGTTATCCTCGGGACCCAGACCCGCAACAAGGCAGATACCTCCGAGATTAAGGTCGCCCTCATCGTTCACGCTGAGGTATTTATTGCATATGCCGTCAAATGTCTTTTTGCCCATTTCGGCATACTTCTTGTCGATAACGCCGAGCCGCGCGCCCTTCATCATCGCATATGCAATCATGCTGCTGCCGCTCGTTTCGAGATAATTGCCCTCTCGCGCACCCTGATCGACTACCTGATAATACATACCGGTTTCGGAATCCGTGTACTGCGAGATACCGTCCATAATCTCCGAGAATATCGCGCAAAGCTCCTTTTTGTCGGCTTCATTATCGATATAGTCGATATTGTCGACCAGCGAAATGCAGAACCATCCGATAGCGCGGAGCCAGAAATTTTTCGAGCGACCCGTTTCCTTATCCGCCCAGAACGCGGACTTCGAGCAGTCACAGCCGTGATAGTACAGCTTCTTGTCCTCGTCAAACATCAACCCGCGAACAAACTTGAACTGCGAAACAGTATCGGAATAGTCCCCGCCGCCGAATTCCTTTTGGAAACGAACATAGAAAACCTGCGCCATATACAGCCCATCGAGCCATATCTGGTTAGGGTATATCTGCTTATGCCAGAAATTTCCCGTGATGGTGCGCGGCTGCTTCTCCAACTGCTCGCGGAGCAGAAAAATAGCCTTTTTGTACTTCTCCTTGCCCGTTTTCTTGTACAAATCAAAGAGCACTCTGCCCTCGTTTACGTCGTCGAGATTGAACTTCTCCTGTGAGTACCCGCGGATAGAACCGTCCTCGGAAACGTAGTAGTCGATAAACTCCTCTGCGAAATCCGCGTATCGCTGCTCGCCCGTGATCTCCGCCGCGCACAGCAGCGCAGTGATCATACAGCCGTCGATGTAATTCCAGTGCGGCGGCTTGCCCTGACGAATACTCTCAATGTTCCAGTACGGTGCCTCGGGAGTGGATTTATCCAGAAGTCTTTCAATATAGCGGTCTATTTTATCGTACATCGTTACTCCTTTATAAGCTCGTAAACATGATTTGCGGTAAGCGGCTCGCCAACGCAGCCATCGATCTCGATGTTCTTCACGGTCAGCTTGCGCACATTATCGAAATACATACCCGAACGACAGAGCTTCTCCGCGTTGTTCTTCATCGCAGGCACGCCATCCTGCGCATTCTCATCATATGTGAACTTTATGTTCTCCACCGTGATCTCATCAATAGGCATTTCGGGAAGTCCGTCGCAGTAGCACGCCGCAACATGACAGTTTTCGCACACCATATCGCGGAACGTAAATTTCCCAAGATACGGCGTTCTGTCGTCCACGGGCAGTTTCTCGCGCGTTGTGTTATACTCGGAGAAACGGTCGGGATCGCAGCAATTGTACCACATATTTATAACGATCGGAGTCAGCACTCCGTCCATTTTAATATTCTCGAACAGTACGCCGTCAATAACAGCGTCCTTACCGCGTCCGCGGCGTGTCTTGATACGCAGACCGCGGTCGGTATGCGCGAATATGCAGCGGTTTACGGTGAGGTTCTTGACACCGCCCGCCATTTCGCTGCCAAGTGTTATAGCGCCGTGACCAAACTGCATAATGCAGTTGCGGATAGTGTGATGATTTGCGGGTTGCTTGAACTTCCGCCCAAGCTCTATTTTGCCCGATTTGATCGCAATGCAGTCGTCGCCGACGCTGAACTTACAGCCGATTATGTTCACAAAGTCGCAAGCCTCGGGGTCAAGAGCGTCCGTGTTGGGACTGTTTTTAGGAGCGTTTATCGTAACGTCCAAAAAGTCAAGCTTCTGCGAGAAGTACGGATGCAACTGCCACGAAGCGGCATTCTGCGCCGTGATACCGTGTACGGTAATATCCTTGCAGCGGTTGAAGAAGATAAGCCGCGGTCTGCCCGTCACTCTATCCTTGACGTTCACCCACCACTCACTGTTCTGTGCGTTTCCGTCAACGATGCCTTTTCCGACGATGCGTATATCCTCGGAATGCTCGGCGAACAGCAGCGCCTGATGCATCGGGATAGCGTTGCCCTCCCATGTACCCGTATGAACCTCCTCACCCGTAACGATATCCGTAACGGTACCCGGGATAACGGGATAACGCGAGACGTCCGTTGAGCCGAGCAGCACTGCGTTTTCTGCCAGATCGAGCGTGATGTGACTCTTGAGATTTATCGGAGCGGTACTGTATGTGCCTTCGGGGAAGTACAAGCGGCCTCCCTGAGGCAGACAGTTCACCGCCGTCTGAATGTTTTCCGTATCATCATGCACACCGTCGCCGACTGCGCCAAAATCCTTTACGCTGACCGCGCACGCCTCGCTTATAGTCGTGAAATGCACAGGTTCGTGACCGTTCACCTCGACGGTGTATTCTGTTTTCGGTTTAAGCGGATAGAGCGAAAAGACGTTCCTGTCAGACGTCATTACTTCCTCGCCGTTAAGCCTTACATTATATTTCTCCCCGCTGTAATAGGGGGTATTGTTTTCCAGTTCAAAGCAAGCGGATACAGAACCCGCGTATAATATATTGATCATTGTTACTCCCAAACTTACTTATTTCCCGACACCTTATTTTCCGCGTCGCGGAATATTTTTACCAATGTGTTCTTTATCGTGATAAAGAGCATATCAAATCCCATATAGAGCAATCCGAACATTAACGGTTCAACGCCTACCGCAACCGTTTCGGCAGAGTTTACGTCACCCACCATAATGGTGTTTATGACGTTATAAGCCTGCATTACGCAGAATAGAAGCACACCCGCGTATATAACGTTTACGAAAAGCGTCCAGAACTTCTTGTGCGGAACCATCATCCATTTGTTGTACGCGCCTTCCGTAGGCTCGAATGTGTGGAGCACATGGTTGACCATAAGATCCGTCGCAAGTCCGAGACCTATCGCGAGCGCAACCATGAGATCCAGATTCTGCAAATATAAACCTAAACCCCAAAGGAAGAAATAACAAATTGCTCCGCTGAACCAAAATTTCACGAATAAAATCTTGAGCCATGAGGGAATGTGAAATTTGCCCTTTGAGGTGTATTTACGTATTTCAGCCTCTGTGACCTCGGGCGCGTCTTTCGCGTTCACGAGCCTGTCGACTGCGTCGATCTTCAGATCGTAATAATTTTCCGCCGCGGACGTCTCTGTTTGCTTATTTTTGTTTGATTTCTTAGCCATAAACGCCTATCCTTATTTGCAATGAAAGCAACAACAGCCTCCCGGGACTGCTGTTGCTTTGTCATTAAATATTATTCTTCTCCGGCAATATTGATAGCTTCCAGCTCGCCGTTATCCTCAACATCAATAGACGTATTGATATTCTTAAGTATCTTGGAATATACGGGAAGCGTCGCGAGCAATACCGCAGTAACCGCAACAAGTACGATATGAACTACCACAACATTCTGGGCAACGGCAATATACGCCGTGTCTGATACTATCGCGATACGGCCGCCGGAGACTGCCTCTATGATACGGTTGTAATAGACGATGTCGACAAAAATCAGCACCGCCATCATAACAAACACAAGCGTTATCATAAGTACGCTTGGCTTTTGTCGCTTGGGGAACGCTCTCAAAAAGCAGACAAACGCAAGAATAGAGAACAGCATACACGCAAACTCACATTGTCCCATATTCGGTAGGTTAATCTTTGCCGTGGTGTTCGCAATGGATGTAAGATTAAGCGAATAAATTATAAATGCCGCCGCAAGCGCGATCAGCGCAATATTCTGCGGACTGCGTTTCAGAGAAACGAAAAACTTACGGATAAACTCTTTAAATCCACGCCTTGGTTTGGCGGACGTTTTTTGTGCCATCTGTCACGCCTCCTTATCTTAAACTGATAGCGTCGGTCGTTTTCTTATCAAAGAAATGCTTTTTCTTAAAAGATACATTGACCGTGTCGCCTGCCTTGTAGGTGCACCATTCGCGGAATTTACAGGTTATCCTATGCTTTCCGACAACGCCGTTTACAAGGGTAGTCTGACCCAAATTCTCATTGGAAAATACATTGACGCTTATGTCTCCGCCCTCGGAGACATCCTCGGGACGTACTCCGAGCGTTATCGTTGTACCTTCATAGCGCTCGAGCGCCCCCTTTTCCTCGGGTGTAAGCGCTACCTTAAAGCTCTCACAAATAAGCTCGCCGTTCTTTACCTCGACATCAAAGAAGTTCATCGGCGGAAGTCCGATAAAGCCTGCTACGAAGAGGTTGGCAGGGGTATCGTACAGCTCAAGAGGAGTACCTATCTGCTGAACGTGACCCATAGACATACATACAATCCTGTCCGCAAGAGTCAGTGCCTCGGTCTGATCGTGCGTTACATAAAGCATTGTCGCGCGAAGCCTCTTGTGCAAAAGCAGTATTTCACGGCGTGTCGCACTGCGGAGCTTCGCGTCAAGGTTCGACAGCGGCTCATCGAAAAGGAATACCTTCGGAGTACGAACAATCGCACGCCCCATGGCCACTCTCTGCCGCTGACCGCCCGAAAGCTGGTTCGGCTTTTTATTCAACTGGTCGGTAAGTCCGAGTATCTCGGCAGCCGACAGCACCTTCTGGTGTATTTCATTTTTGTTTTCCTTGCGCAGCATAAGCGAGAACGCCATGTTCTCATAAATCGTCATATGTCCGTACAGCGCATAGTTCTGGAAAACCATGGCAATATCGCGATCCTTAGGCGCCATTTGAGTAACGTCCTTGCCGTCGATTATCAGGTTGCCCGCAGAAATATCCTCAAGACCCGCTACCATTCGGAGCGTTGTTGATTTTCCGCAGCCCGAGGGTCCAACAAGAACGATCAGCTCTCCGTTTTTAACATCAAGGTTAAAATCGAAAACTGCCTGGACTTTGTTGTCATAGATCTTGTCGAGATGCTGTAATTTTAAATCACTCATGACTAGCTCCCTTTTGCTTTATTATCGATCTCAGCCTGATGCTCTGCGAGTGCGCGGGCTTTGGCAATATTAACGATGCCCGCAATAATGCACAACGCTGCTGACGCTATCAGACAAACGCAAACATAAATGAACTGTCCGCTTTCCATTACCATCGTATCCTCACCGCCGAGCGACAAAGATGTCTTGCTTGCGTTCATCGGGAGAATGAAAATACGTATGATCTGCCCCGCGCCTATTCCGATGAGCGCAAACGAATAGCCGACCTTATATGTCTTAACTCCCTCCGAAGCGAGGAACGCAATAAGCATAAAGAGAAGATTATACACAACGGATATTCCAATGAGATAGTTGTAATAAAACGAACCTACGTCGGATTTATAGATACTGACAAAATAAAGCGCGTTCAATATTATCGCAAGCAGCGTAAGGTTTGCGGAGAGCTTGTTTTTGGTATATCTGAGCCTGTCCCTTTTGATCATGGCTTCATTGTTGAAATTCATGCCCTCACATCCTTTCTGCTTCCGATAAGGCGCTTCTCTTCTTTCATCACGATTAATTTCAAAATCAAATTCACCACAAGCAAAACTGTCAGAAGAAGCAGCAGTCCAAAAACCGCGTAACTGATATCAAACCAGAAAGTAGAATCCGTGTACAGCGTGTTCATCGTTTCCGCGTGCGTTTTAAGCGCCTCGAAATCGATCTGCAAAAACTGCGCCTTATACACAGCTATCTGACCGAACGTCCAGACGGACATACCTATGTTGAATACCGCAGACAGTCCGATAGCGACAAAGTTGCCGATATAGTATTTTCTGCGAGAGTGAGTATTTGTAACGAACAAAAACAGCGTCACAAGAATAAGTATGATAGACACATTCGTAAATTGACTGTTGAAACCCTGCATATCGTAGTATATCCTCGAACCCGGAACCGTAGTTCTGTCAAGGTTGCTTGGACTGCGTATCGTAGTATACAGGCTGTCATAAAGATCGGTCATAAGACCCAAAGAATAGACGAATACCAAAGCGGCTGCAATAAGCATCGCGGCGCACACTATGCGCTGAAAAATCATTTGTTTCTTATACATACAGACCTTCCTTTATGTTGAGAGGGGGAGAGGACATCTCCCCCTCGATAACATAATTGGGATTAGGCAGCGCCGCCGTCGCAGCGGCACCGCGTTAAATTAAGGAATAAATGCCATGAACAGATTACAGGTTTGCGAACTCTTCGAGAAGGATATCCCAAGCGGTGTTCTTGAGGGCAAGGTACTGAGTGCCGTTCCAAGAGTTAGAAACGGTAGCTGCGCACTCTGCGGGAGAGGTTGTACCCTCGCCTGTGAAACCGCCTGCGATAATGTTGACGAGCAGGTTGTTCTGATCCTTGGACTGACCGAAGTTACCGCTGTTGCCAAGCTCTGTGAAGCCCGCGATGGTATCATTCTCCGCCTTGGAGTTCGGAAGAACTGTAGGAACGGAGGTGTACCAAGGATTATCCGCAAGCGCAAGCTCGGGGTGCTTGATAGTGCCCTTACCGATAGCGTTGGAGATGTAGCCTGCGCCCTCCTTGCCGACTTCGTGTGTGCACTGATACTCAAACGCCTGACTCTTAACAAAGCTCAAAGTAGAACCGAGGCAGCGACGAGCGTAGTTGGTGTAGTTTCCGCTTTCCTTTGCCCACAGCTCCTCATAGGTAGCGTCCGAGATAACAGGCATTTCCTTGCCGTTAAAGTTGAATGTGCCGGTGCCTCTGAACTCCTCAGGACCGTAGGACATCAGAATCTGACCTTCCTCGCTGAATGCGTAATTGATCAGGGACAGAGCTGCGTTCAGCTTATCGGTGTTGCCCTCAACGCCAGCAGCGGAGATAGCCCAACCATCGGTCTTAACGGAACGCCAAGACTCGGTGAATCTCATAAACTGCTCACCAGTGCCGTCATCCCAACGCGCAACAGGAACCATAACCGCCATATACTTCTCGCCCTCCTGGAGCTTTGATTTGTTGTATACGGTCTGGGTCTGGTTGTAGTCGTAGTGCATAAAGCCGAGATCGTTCTCAAGCATTGTAGCAGAGCTTTCCTCGGAATTGTTGATAAAGGAAGTAGAGATAAGACCTTCCTTAGCCATGTTGTTCATTCTCTCAATAGCAACGTAGGTAGCCTCCTCCTGACGAGCGTCGTGGAGTTTGTTGTCGTTGCCTACATACAGGTAATCCTGTCTGGACTCAAGACCGCGAACGCCGAACAGAGAGCCCGCGAAACGGAACATATCAACACGTCTCTGGTTGTTGTTATCCTCACGGGAGAACAGACCCTCGATAGTGTCGGTGCCGTTGAGTGTCTGAGCGTTAGAAGTTACGCAGCGAAGCAGAGCAACCAGCTCGTCAGCGTCCCAAGCAGCGTTCTGACCGCAGAACAAATCGGAACGAGTGGTTCCGTAGTATCCGCCGTATGCCTCGTCGATATACTTACGGAGCATATTTACAGCGTCAACGCCGCTCATAGAACCGGCGTCATTCATCTTAGCAATGATGTTGCCGGCAGTGTCGTAATCCTTGGTTACTTTCTCGGTGCTGTTGCCGTCCTTTGTAACTACCTCAACCTCAACCTTTCCGCTTGTGGGCATATAGGGCTGACAAGCGGGCGTTGCGGTCGTACCGCTGCTGTCAGCAGCGAAATCGCCGTCGCCGTCAAGCAGCTTCTGTACCCAGTCAACTCTCATCAGTGGCATACGCTCGATATCGTTTACACCGTCAAAGTACGGAGCAAAGTAGATAGCGCTGATGTTGCCCTGACCGTCGTCACCTGCGATAGACAGACGAACGATGGGGTTAGCGTCAAGATATGCCTTGAAGTCGGGCATCTGGTCAAGGTACTGAGCAAGATTTACTACCTGACCTGCGGCGCCTGCCTCAGTCAGATTGGATGCGGTACCGCTTACCATATCTACCTCGGAAAGTCTTTCCTTCCAGAACTCCCACTCCTTGGCAGCGCTGTTGCCCTGATACTGGTTCTCAAATACCATACCGAGCTTTTCCTGTACAGCTACCCATGTAGGCTTAAGATCGCCAGCGCTGTAGCTCTTGCCGTTAGCCAGTGTAATGGCGCCGTTTTCACCCTTATCAGCAACGTAGTCCGCGTCAAAGAACAGACCCGTATTTTTGCTGTTGTAGCCGGTAGCCATTCTCAGAACAGTACCCTGTGCGAACTCCAATTTGGGAGTATCGGATGAGGGATCACCGCCCGTGCTCGTGCTGCTGTTGCCGTCCGTACTACTACTGCTGACGCCGTTAGACGAGTTTGTTGACGACGTCGATCTGTGCCGCCTCATAGCTCGTAGGCGAGATCGCGATAATTGCCGCGAAGAACACGATGCTGTCGTAGCCCGCCGTCTCCCAGATACCGCTTATCTGATAGATAGCTCTGAAAAAAGACGGATTATTCATAAGACCTTGCGTAAAAGCAACTTCCTCGGAAACGGCACCGATGTTGACCATAAACTGCGAGATTATACCCATGCCGGACGTCATCGAGCCCTGCTTTACAAGCATCATTACCAGCGAGGTCATTACAACCGTCGACATAAATTTCGGCAAATATGTAATTACCTGATAGATACTGCGCATGATGTTCGAGCGTATCTCATTAAAAAACAGCGCGATGATAATCGGCATCGGAAAACCGAAACACAAACCGTAGAAGCTCAACAGGAACGTATTTCTGAACGCCCTCCAGAACTCGGTCGTAAGAGTGCCCGTACCCATAAGCAGCGTCTTAAAATAGGAAAATCCCGAATAATACTGCTCAGCAACGGGCTTTACGCTATCCGTTACCTTAAAGCACCCGAGCAGCTCGTACATCGGCAGGTAACGCCACAGCAGGAATACCGCGATCATGGGAACAAGCATAAGGTACAAACGCCAGTCCTTTATAACCGCTCTCAGAATGTTCAGCCAATGATGCTTTTCAACATCATCGCGAACAGCCTGTTCCGGATTTTCGATGTAGGTACCGCTTTCCGCATCAAAAATCAAATAGTCGGAAACATTCATTTGCATCTTTGAAACCTCCTAAAAATGATATTTTCGAGCTATATTAACATTTTTCATTACTCAAAATTATCGGAACTCCGCGCACGCCTGCGCTCTGATTCGGTGCGTATCAGATACGCTTTCTGATCCTCAAACAGCCCGTCAACCCTACGTGAGATCAGCACGACCACCACCGCAAACACCAACGACAGCGAATCGGTAGCAAAGAAAGCCAAAACGGCGTCTATCGCCAGCCCGAAAATCAAACTCACAAGTCCTCTTCCCAGCTCCGTCCCCACGAACGCCAACACCGTAAAGATAATTGTCAGCCACACACGGTCTCTTATCTCCTGCTTTCCAAGCGCCTTTATAAGTATCAGAGACACCAGCGCGAAGCAATTTCCGATGCAGTATACCACGAATTGTTCCGCCGTTGCTCCCAGTGCCAAGCAAAACGCCGCTCCGCCGATAACGGCATGTATCGCGGCAAATCCGCCCCATCGCATCATCACGATACATATCACAGCCACCGACGGCGAAAGCATATACAATTCTGTGGGAAACCACGAGTTTGCCGCCTTTGCCGTAATCGTCTCGGCAACAAACAGAATGACCGCCAGAATTCCCAGATCAATCGCCCTGTATTGTTTAAAGCTTATATTACTCATATGGATCTTTCCTGTCCAATATTTAATTATCACATAATTTCGACTTGCTTTTTATAACAGTAACTGTGTTACTGTTATAAAAAGCAATAGCGATATCCCTATTGCAAATCCGCACAAACCATTTCACAATGGATGTGGTTTTTTGTCGGTTATCTACAAACTATTTTAACCTAAATAAATCCAAAAGTACAATGAAAATACAAGACTATTTATGCACTTTTCGGACATCGGAATTTTTATGTCAAAATTCATTTATCCCGATTTTCAACAAGCTTTGACGATTATTTACAAATTTTCGCGGCGTTATTGTTTGATTTTCACAAACTTTATCATTACTTATTGAAAAACGGATGCCTAACATAGTATAATCAAAAATAGGAGAAAACATAACTTTTTCGGTCATGAAAGGGGAAGAAATTGTGAAAGAAATAACAGTCTCTCCAAAAGAGGATATCAACGAGGTGATCCGCACTGCCGATCCGCATACTCGAATAATGCTCTCCGAGGGTGTCTACAGACAGAAATTGGAAATATCCGTTCCGTATATAGAGCTCGTCGGAGCGGGTACGGATAAAACAGTCATCGTTTATGATGACTATGCTAACAAGATACACGATGACGGGAAGGAGTACAACACCTTCCGCACCTACACTTTTGCTGTTCTGGCACCGCATGTGAGCTTAAAAAACCTTACCGTCGAGAACGATTCGCTCAAGCCCGAGGAAAAGGGACAGGAGGTCGCGCTTACGGTATACGCGGATGATTTTCACGCCGAGGATTGCAGCTTCATCTCAACACAGGATACGATCTTCTGCGGACCGCTGCCTCCCGACCTTATAAAAAGGTATGACGGTTTTCTCAAGGACGAGCTCCGCACCGAAGGGTATTCGCGGCAAATATACAAGAACTGCTTTATCGCGGGTACCGTCGACTTTATTTTCGGCTGCGGCGACGCGCTGTTTGAAAACTGTGAAATCAAGTCGCTGTACGATGTGAGAGGTCACGGTTACGCCGCCGCCCCCGCGCACGCGCTCGAACAGGAAATAGGATTTGTATTTAACCGCTGCCGCTTCACGCACGACGAGCGTGTTTCGGCCGGCTCGATATACCTTGCGAGACCGTGGCGCGATTACGGAAAATCTTCTTTTATCGACTGCACCTACGGCAAGCATATTGCACCGGCGGGCTTTGACAAATGGAACGATACCGAGCGCGACAAGACCGCGCGCTTTGCGGAATACGGAGTACCGCGCGGCGGAAGAGTTCCGTGGAGCCGCGATCTTACCGCTGCCGAAAAGGATACCCTGCTGGAATATTTCACAAGGCGCTGATGTAATCCATTACATCTACTTGGATTATATCATATAGTTTTGCTTTTTTCAACTGTTTTTTATAAAATTGTGAAATGCGTCCAAATTTTCGCCAACTAATTAGAGCATATTACTATTATGGGTAATGTAAATCGGGTTGTATGTTACATGTGAAAGGTGTATATTATGAACAATATAACTTATGTAGGGAAAAATCTAATAACCTTTTCAATGCATCTTCATTCCCACGAGAATTGGGAGCTTATATACTGTACAGGCGGCGGAGGAGAATTCGTGTTTGACGACTGTACGATGAAATACGCCGAGGGCGATATCGTGATAATCCCCCCCGCTATCCCCCACACCAACAACAGCGAGCAGGGTTTTACAAATATACATATAAATATAACCGACGCTACTCTGCCGTTCAAGGTACCTATCGTCATCTCCGACGACAGTGACAATCATATACTGAGCTCGTTCAATGACGCCTTCTACTACTTTAACAGCAAGATCAACAACCACCAGCTTATCATCGCGGCATTCGGCAATCTTATCGTGAACTATGTAATAGCGTTCCAGAGCACCAAGCCGCTGCGAAACGTTATCGGCGCGATAAAGAGCAACATAATGCAGAATTTCACCGACTGCGACTATGAACTGGATACATATTTAAAAACGATACCGTTCAGCTATGATTATCTTCGCAAGCTGTTCAAGAGCGAAATGGGCATGACCCCGCACAATTATCTGGTCAGTCTGCGTATGCAGATGGCAGAGAAGCTGCTATGCTCCACAAACGGCGACGAGCAGAACATATCCCAGATAGCATACGTCTGCGGATTTGCCGAACCGCTGTATTTCTCGCGCGTTTTCAAGAAAAACTTCGGCTGCTCGCCGAAAAACTACGCTGCCAAAATGCAGCAGAAAAAGACCGATTGATTATCTCTGCCGCCGATTTCCGTTTCAAGCATATCGGCGCTTTCGGGGTGATCTTGATTTCGTATTTCGAACCGTCTACACGGAATTTGACCTTGTATTCCGCCATGCCGTTGTCATATTCAAACTCGGTTTCGACAATCATCATCCGATCCGCCGTATAGCCCGTGTGCTGTACGGCGATCTCTTTTGACATTTTTGTTATCGCCAAAAACGAACCCGACTGCGCCGCGGATTGTACGCTCTCCGAGAATAACTTCAGCACCTTACCGTCCGAGGCGTTTATCTCATACTAATGCTTCGATAGCGTATTCGGCAGTCCCGCCGCCACGGTCAAGCTCAGCCTTGACGAACGTTCCTCATCCGCGGACATTCCCGCATGATCAAGCGCGGCAGCCTTTGCATTGTCAAGTACGATATCAGAACTATTATCGGCGCAGCGCCGTATTCTTTTTTGAAGTCACGGGAAAAATGCAATGAATTAGCGCATCCTCCCCTAATTCCGTTTTCGCCGACGGACAGTTGCCTCGGCCATACGGCGTCTCAGCAGAAACTCCTGCGGAGAGATCCGGCAGACTGCTCACGCGCTGCTTGGTCGAACGAGTTCGTTGGAACGCATTGCTAAGATAATTTCTGATTTACCCTACTATACCCTATTGCTCCACGGTCTGCCTGCGCAATCTTCCGAAAGCCGCTCGTGCAAGCTCTATCCCGAATGCCGCCGCAAACGACAACACCGTAACAAGCACAAAGTTCATGAAACTATACCGCGCGGAGAAATTATCTATCCCGAGCCGTACAGCCAGAACACCGATCCAATACCCCGCTATCGGGTGGAGAATATATATCCACATCGCCGCCTTACGGTAACACGGGCGCGGCTTCACCTTAAAAGACGCGAGAAAATCAAACAAAAATATCGTCGCGGGTATCAGCGAGAAGAACATATTGTCATGCGTCGCGAACGCGATACCTTTGAGCAGCAAACCCTCAACGGTCATCAGCGCCAGCGATACCGCAAGCCCTATTCCCGCACCAAAACGATTCCGGTCAAGTCTGTGCTTCGCCAGAGCATTACCGAGCAGAATATACAGCGGCGCAAAAAACAATCCGTTCCGCGTGTAGGAAAATATTCCCGAGAAAAAATCATACATCGCGCGGACAGGCGGCAAACCCTTGGTCAACACGTAATAACTGTCGCCGAAAACTCCTATGACATATAACGCCGCCGCTATCGCAAACGCGGGCACGGTCGGCAGCATTTTCAGCGCGAACACAATAAGCGCTCCCGTAACGCAGGCAGGAAAGTACCAGAGATGATAAAACGCGCCCTCAAACAGCAGCATTCTCAGCGTTGCCGAGTAAGTGCCGAACGGTAGATATATCACTATCGCCGCCGCGTACATCGCAAGGGTCTTTACGGTGAGATTCCCGATACGCGCTGAGCTTTTGAAGTCCGTAAAATACCCCGTCATTGCGAAGAAAAACGGCACGGCGACACGCGCGAAAACTCCTGTAAGCAGAAAATTGCAGGTCTCGTTTACACTCCAAAGCGGAGAAGTATGTATCGCTATCACCAGCACCGCCGCTACAAGCCGAAATCGGTCAAACGCGCCAAGATTATTTTTGTCCGTCATAATTATCGATCCTTTCCGAAGCAAAAAATGCTTTCAGTTGGATTATAACTTTGACGGACATTTTTTTCAATAAAAAACGACCGAGTTGTAAAAAATCAGTACCGAGTTGCATGGGCGCGATATTGACACACCCGTGAAGTTATTGTATAATTAAAGCATAGGGCAAGGAGGTGCTTGAGAGTGAAAATAGCCATTTGCGACGACGATCCCGACTTTCTGAAAAACGTGTTCCGACCGCTTATCGAAAACGCCGTAAAGCAGGCTGCGGCAGACGCGCATATCAGCTTTTTCACGGACGGAGAACAATTGCTCGAGCGTTTTTCAGAGGACAGCTTCGATCTCGTGATACTCGATATCGATATGCCGCGGCTCAATGGGAAAGAGCTTGCCGCGGAGCTCAGGCTTATCAACTCGACGTTCTTTCTCGTGTTCGCCACGTCCTACCGCGACGAGGTATACAACACTATTCCCTATCGCATTAACGCGTTTATCACCAAAGACAGCGCTCCCGAAAAAATAATCGTCGAGCTTGCGCGGGTCATACGCGAGCGCCGCGAGTTCTCCCCCGAAGCGTATTCCTGCGAGATAATCGCGAACGGCGACAAAAAGCTTATCAGAATACCGTTCGGCGACCTGTTTTACTTCTGCTGTATCAAGCGCAGGATATATCTTCACACGGGCAGGCGCGAATATCTTCTCGCGGAAAACCGCTTTGCCGACGTCGAGGAACAGTTCCTCGCAAGGGGCTTTTACGAGGTCTGCCGCGGATATATCGTAAACCCGAACAAGATATCGCTTGTAGAAAAGAACGGCGTAACGCTCGACAACGGCGAGGTGCTGCCGCTCAGCCGCGGACGCTACAAGGAGCTTCAGGAGCTGCTTATGAATAAATATTACTAATGGAGAGCAATTTTTTATGATGGAATATTGCCTGATATATATGCAGACCATGACTCTGCATTTTTTATCCGAAACCATATGGAAGATTTTTTGGCAGCTTTTCCCCGCATATCTGGCACAATCGATATTACTGTATTTCTTTGCGGGCAGGCTGTTCGGCAAACGACGGAAAACGTACAAATTGATATTCGTCAACATCGTTGCGATAATCGAGACAGTGTGCATATCAATCGCGCTTTCCATCGCTCACGAACATTGGCTCGACTATATACTCGTTTTCATTGTCGCAATGACATGGAGAACTCTCGCTCTGCATTTCCTTTACTCCGATAAGCTTAACCGCAAAACCGCGTATGTGCTGCTTACGCAGACGGTGATGACACTCTCCGACCTCCTTGCGGGTATGGTCTGCTTTACAATAGATAAGGGCGTGTATTTTAACTCAAAAAATGAACTTCATATGATTGTTTGGGACGATTACGGGATATACCGCGTATTTTTCTGTACGTGCCTTAAAATCGGCGAGCTTATACTGCTGCTTTTGCTCTGCCGTCAATTGACTCGGCTTATCGTCGCGGGCTCCGCAAAGGACTGGGGTGCGCTGAATTACGTATTGGTGATATTGTGTGCTGCTTCCATGCTTATATCTATTCTCTTTTACGACTTTCCCATGTTCAACGTATACGTTCCTCCTCCCGTATCCGCGGCGCTGCTTGCGGCGGCGTTGGCGGGGATTATCGTAATGCTGCGGTTTTTCCCGAAGCTGCGCAGACTTATCGGCGATGTCAAGCCCGCAGCCGCGGTCGGCGCGGATATTTGCGGTTACGGCGGCGAGCCACAGGGGAACTCGGTACGTCAGCTCCAAAAGCTCCGTCACGACGTTAAAAACAATATAGTGACTATTTCCGCGCTTATAGACAGCGGCGAGAACGCCGAGGCAAAGCGTCTGCTGAACGAGCTTGGCGAACGGCTGACGAGCGCTCTCGGCGGCGAAAAGGCAACGGGAATAGCCGCAATAGACACCACGCTTTCCGCAAAGGCGGCGCTCTGCAAGGAGCGCGGGATAACACTTGACCTGCACGCCGAGCCGCTCCCAGAAACGAAGATACCGCCGATAGACCTGTCGTCCGTGCTCTCGAATATTCTCGACAACGCTGTCGAAGCGGCGGAGCAATACCCCGACCCCGTGATAACTCTGCGGATTTTTAAGTACAAGATGTATCTCGCCATAGTCTGCGAAAATCCGATAACCGACAAGCCGAAAATCAACGGCAACCGCTTTATCACCACCAAGGAAAACAGCCGTCTGCACGGCTGCGGAACCGAGATAATCAGCGAGATATGCCGCCGCAACAACGGCAGAGCGCAGTTTGAGTTCACCGAAAACAACTTTAAGGCTGCGGCGTTTCTGGAAATATAAGTGTGCTTGTCACAACAGATTTCGCACTGTTATTAAACCATACCCCTCCGTATATGTCAACACTTCAGCATTTTTCACCTCCTCCGTGCATATACTTTACAAGAAATTTTTTACGGAGGTCATATTATGGAAGATACCAAAAAGCTGATAGAGAAATACAAGCGCGAACTTATGGAGTTGAGCCGCCGCTCCCCGAAGTCTGCTCCCGCACCGAGCAAAACATTGGCGCATACCGTTTCCGCCGTTCCCGTAGTTGACGACGATCCAAAAGAGACGGCTCTCGAGACCGCTGCGGAAAAAAAGCCGCAGATAATCGGCTATGTGAACGAGGAAAGCGGCGAATTCCCCGCGGTGTATGACCGTTTTCTTGCGGAGATTATCGAAAGCGACGAGAGCGTTCAGCCCGAGGACATAGTCGAAAACGTTGAGGAGAGCGTTGAAACGGAAACTCTCGTCGACGCTCCCGAGGAAGATGATATTATCGAAGCCTCGGACGTGCTGTTCACGCCTCCGCGGTATACGGAAACACCTTCAACGGAGCAGATCCGCGAGGAGATTACCGAACAGAGCGATCCGTCGGAAAACTATCCGGAGGAAAACGTTTCGGGCGTGACAGACAACTCCCCGACGGCGCCCAGACCCGACCTTGCGGACGTGCAGAGCGTTTCCGAAGAGAAAGCCGAAACGCTTGCCGATCAGCCGATAAGCGGCACCACCGAAGGAGAGCAACTCACGGGACGCAGCTTTGAGAACGAAAGCTACCCGCAAAATCCCGAAAATCCACCCGACAGCATTATGCGGCAGGGCAGCGGCACCGAGCCTATAAAATATCCCGAACCCGTCTACGGCAGTTTTGAAGAATTCGAACAGAAGAACGCCGGAAGGGGCACGATACTGTTCAGAGTGTATATGGCGCGCGAGGCTATGCCGATCGCGGGAGCAAAATGCGTTATTTACAAGAAGATCGGCGGAAAATCGCACGAGTTGCACACTCTTATCACCGACAGCAGCGGTCAGACACGTTCGGAGACCCTACCAGCACCGTCTAAGGAGCTTTCACAATCGTTTGATAACACCATTCAACCGTTTGCTTTGTATGACGCGACGGTGAATAAGAACGGCTTTGCAGAGGTAATACTGCGCGATATCCCCGTTTTTGACGGAGTGCAGTCGATACAGCGAGTGGCAATGGTCCCCGTGCCGTCCGAGGAAGAGGTCACTGAGGAGATAACGGAGGTGGAAAATGCCCGCTAATTTACCGTATATACCCGAGAGGATAGTCGTACACCTCGGTACGCCAAACGCCAATGCGACGAACGTTTCGGTGACGTTCCCCGACTACATCAAAAACGTAGCCTCCAGCGAGATATTTCCAACATGGCCCGAGGCAGCTCTCCGCGCGAATATTTATGCGCAGATATCGTTCGCGCTCAACCGTGTGTACACCGAGTGGTACCGTTCGCGCGGCTACGATTTTGACATAACCAACTCCACCCAATACGACCAGGCGTTTGTGTACGGGCGTGATGTCTTCGCGAATATCGCCAATATCGTGGACGAGGTTTTCAATAATTATATTGTAAGACGAGGGAGCGTCGAGCCGCTGTTCACAATGTTCTGCAACGGCACGACCGTCACCTGCGAGGGCTTGTCGCAGTGGGGCACTGTACCGCTTGCGAACCGCGGCTATACGCCCTATCAGATTTTGCAGTACTATTACGGCAACGATATCGATATCGTGTACAATGCGCCCATTTCTCCGAATATCCCCAGTTACCCGGGTACTACGTTCGGGTTCGGGGCAGCGGGCAACGAGGTGCGTACCATTCAGGTGCAGCTTAACCGAATAGGCACGAATTACCCCGCGATACCAAAAATAGTTCCCGCAAACGGAATTTACGGCGAGAGCACCACCGAAGCCGTACGGACGTTCCAAAGCGTGTTTAATCTTCCCGTGACGGGCGTTGTCAACAAAGCGACATGGTATAAGATAAAGTACATATTCACCGCTGTCAAGCACCTCGCAGAGCTTACAAGCGAAGGCTTAACTGCGGAAGAGATCGAAAATCTCTGGGGTGAAAATCTTCGTCAGGGCGACTACGGTCTGCGCGTGCGCTCGCTGGCGTACTACCTTAACACGATAGCCTATTTTAATCCCGAGATACCTACCGTGAATTCAAACGGAGTTTTCAACGCGGCAATGGATAATCAGGTAAAGGCATTCGAGCGTTTTTACGGATTAAATCCCGACGGAATTGTCGATTTCCGCACATGGCAGATGATCAGCCGTATATACACCGATATCCTCAACAACCTCCCCGAGGGATACGAGGGAGCTACCGCAGCGCTGTATCCCGGCTACAGTCTCACTCCCGGAATGCGTAACGACGACGTTAAGGAGTTTCAGATATATCTGCGCGTTATCGGGCAGAATATCGCGGACATTCCCGTTATTGAAGCGACGGGATATTTCGGACCCGAGACGGAGCGCGCGGTCATGATATTTCAGAGGCTGTACGGTCTCGACCCGTCAGGTATCGTCGGCTCGCCCACATGGGACGCGCTGGCAAAGGAATACAACTATATCCGTTTCGGAACGGAGAGAACGGGATAAAAAAATAAATTTTAACGCGCCCGCGAATTGTCACGGGCGCGTATCGACTATCTACTTTGTTCCTTAACGGGGACCCATATCTCGCTGCGGTAATCGGGCGAGCTCATGTCGCCGCCAGTGTACGCTTCGATATCCATTTCGTATGTCGGCTCATAAGAGGACGACGGGAAAAATTCCGTGCATATCCTGTGCCAGAGCTGCTGAATAGCATCGGGCATAGCGCCCTTACACTCAAATACGATCCACGTTCTCGCGGGGATAATGTTTGCGGTAAAGCCCTCGGGGATCTCAGCTCTGTCTTCAATTTTTGCCGCAATCGAATAGTCAAAGGTCTGCCGCTTTTCTTGTGTGTGCGCATAGCAGATACCAAAAATATCCGTCTTGTCCGAGGTTAGTTCCAACAGCCTTTTGACCGTTCCATCGGAATGACAGCGCTCCCAGAATTTGGGGAGTTCAACATTACTATCCTCGCTTATCGAGCAGGTGATCTTCCTCTCGATTACCTTAAACTCTTGCTTCTGTACGACCTTGTAATTCATAATACTGCCGCCTTTCATTGAAATAGTGACGGAAAGACGTGCGTAGGACTTTACCGGAGCTCCCTTTCGCACTGCCGATGGGGCAACTCCATGGAATTTCGTAAATGCGCGCGCAAATCCCTCGGGCGTGTCATAGCCGTATTTCAGCGCCGTATCGATGACCTTAACGTCCGACCGGGCAAGCTCGCTGCCCGCGAGCGTCAGCCGTCTGTTCCGGATATACTCGCCAATCGTAAAACCGCATATCATCGTGAATATCTTCTGATAATAGAACGGCGAAACGTTTGCCTGCCGCGCGATATCGGCGATATCAAGCGGCTCGGTGATGTTATTCTCAATAAAGTCTATCGAGCGCTGAAAGCTCCGTATCCAGTCCATTACCTTACCTCCCGTCTGTAACTATTCTATCACAGCAGCGGAGATTTTTCCCGACTATTTCTGCACGGTTCGGTCAAGGTCAATTCAAGCTGAAACGGCTTACCATGTCGCTCAGCGTTTTTGCCTCATCATTAAGCGACGCGGAGGTCTGCGTATTCTCCTCGGCAGTGGACGAGCCTGTGTTTATTGCAACGGATATCTCGTCGAATCCCGAGGTGATATCCTTTATCATATCCGCCTGCTCCACGGAGGCAGCGGCGATCTGTCCAACGATCTTCTCCACATTCTCGGTAAGCTCCGATACACCCTTGACGGAAACATAGGTCTTTTCGGCTATCTGATTTCCGTTGTTTACAGCGGCAATAGTCCTGCCGATAAGCTCTGTTGTATCGTGAGCTGCCTCCGCGGATTTGGTCGCAAGGTTGCGCACCTCATCGGCAACGACCGCAAAACCCTTTCCCGCCTCGCCCGCGCGAGCCGCCTCAATAGCGGCGTTGAGTGCAAGGATATTTGTCTGGAACGCAATGTCCTCTATTGTCTTGATGATTTTGTCGATCTCGTTTGAAGCCGCGGAGATATCATCCATTGCGGAGCGGAGGTTTTCCATCTCCGAAACGGCAGTGTCAACGTGCTCGGCAGTTCTTGCGACCAGATCACTTCCCTCTTCGCAGCTGCCCGTTGTCTCGGTGACCTTTGCGGAGATGTTATGAATAGTCGCGCTAAGCTCCTCAATAGAGGCAGCCTGCTGCACCGAAGCCTGAGAGAGCGTCTGCGCACCCGAGGATACCTGATCGGCGCTGCCCGATACCGCTCGGGCGGATGTGGTTATCTGCACCAGCACGCTTTTCAGCTCGTCGTGGATTATGCGGATAGCAGCAATAAACTCGCCGAAATCACCTTTATACGCGTCAATTCCCGACTTTGAGTGAATAGCAAAGTTGCCCGCCGCCATTTCGGAAAGCAGATAGTTCGCATCGCCGATTATCACGTTAATGCCCGCCACCAAAGTGTTCGTGGCATTTGCGAGTATGAGCGTTTCGTCCTTGGTGCGGATATCGGGCACGGGCGAGGAAAGATCGCCCTCGGAAAGCTTTACAAGTCTTTCCGCGCAAAGCTGTATCGGCTTTACGATACGGCGTGCGACTACCATTGAACGCAGTACCGCGATAACTCCCGCAAGCAGAAACATCGAAACCACTACGACGATGGTAGTATCGGTAGTACCGAGGAAGTCACCTTGCGGTGCAACGATAGCCAATGACCAGCCCGCGACGTTCTCAATGGGGGTATACGCGACGAGCATAGTTGTGCCGTCCTTTGTGCGGGTATCAATACCCGTCTGACCCGCCATCATCGACTGATAAGTATCGCCGAGATTGCCGATTATGGACTCCTTTACTTCATCGTTAAGAACGTTTTCGGCATTGACATGCGCCGCGACGTTTCCGCTGCTGTCTACGATAAACGCATAGCAGTTATCGCTGATATTAATCTTTCGCATGATCTCGTTCATCATATCTTCCTCGGCAATAAAATACGCGCAGCCGACGGGCGTTTATCCTTTAACGCCGTTCTCCCAGAGCGGCGCGGCAACGATCTGGATTATCTCACCCGTAAGTCTGGAGACCGTCGGGTTAAAAACACATTTGTTGCCTTTCATTGATTCCTTGAAATAGTCGCGGTCGGAGAAATCGCTGCCGCCTGTCACTTCAACGCCGTCGAGCTTTATCAGATTGCCGCGCTTCATTCCGTTCTGTTCGGCAAGATCGTTCATAATGCTCAGCTTTTCCTTGTCGCCGACGTTCGGATCGGAGAGCGTGGGGTTCATTCCCGCAGATTCCGCATAGGCGAGATAGGTGTTAAATTCCCACTCAACATATTCCGAAGCCAGGTCCGCCATAATGCCCATGTCCTTTTTGGATGTGTTTATCGCGGAGAAATAGCTTGAAAAGATGCAGAAAAGCATTACGATCAGCAGCGGGATAAGCGCAAGCAGAAGCGTAAGCTGCATTATGCGGCTGCGAATTGATCTTATCTTCATAACGATCACCTCAATTAAATTTTAAAAGCTTTATACACTAATTATAGTTGATTTTCATATAATTGTCAAGACAATTGAAAAGCATTTGGCGATTTTGCACTAAACAATAAATAAAATTTGCCGAATATAACAGATAAATCCAATTTATTGCACAAAGCGAGATGTTTTTATATGCGGGAAAAATTCGCATAATTTTAGAAAAATGAGGTAAAAAATCAAACGAAATACTTGAAAAATACGGAAGAATATGTTATAATGTATCCGTAAAGATATCTTTTAAGGAGAATATTAATGACTTACAAGGAAAGCTTTATCAAATTTATGGTAGACAGCGGCGTGCTGAAGTTCGGCGAGTTTACGCTGAAAAGCGGCAGAATAGCGCCGTACTTCATAAATTGCGGCAACTATAAGACGGGTGCGCAGCTCGCAAAGCTCGGGGAGTACTACGCTGAGTGCATAAACGAGCATGGTCTGAATCCCGATACGCTGTTCGGTCCGGCCTATAAGGGCATACCGCTTTCCGTGGCTGCCTGCACCGCGCTGTATAATAAGTTCGGTATAAACTGCAACTATTGTTTTGACCGCAAGGAGATCAAGGATCACGGCGAGGGCGGAATGTTCGTCGGAAAGACTCTCGAAGACGGCGAAAAGGTCGTTATCATTGAAGACGTTATGACGAGCGGAAAGGCTCTGCGCGAGGTACTGCCGAAGCTTCAAGGCGCAGCCAAGGTGGATATCAAGGGTATGGTGATTACCGTTGACAGAGCGGAAAAAGGACTGACCTCCGACAAGTCCGCGGTACAGGAGGTATACGGGGAGTTCGGCGTTAAGGTGTACTCTATCGTGAACATCAACGATATCATCGCGGCGCTTGAAAGCGGAGTTATCCTGGGTGCAGAGTATGTCGACAAAATGAAGGAATACCGTGAGTCTTACGGTGTTGATTAAAGCGTAAGGCTTTATAATTTATTATTTGTAAATCAACCGCAAGCTTTCGCAGTAGGCGGTGATGAGATACACTGCCGCCGTAATATCACGGACGAAATCCGTGTGTTGCGGAGTTTGCAATTTAAAATAAGGAGGAATGGTTATGCCAACAGTAGGTAATTATGCAAGGACACAGTTCAATATGGCGCAGGTACAGACGCGTTACGGCTCACAGCTGAACAATATCTACAACTCGATGTACTCTAATAAGTACGGGAAGTACTCAACGGCTACGCAGTCGCTGAACGATCTGATCAACAGCAAGGCGCTCAAGAACAAGAGCAGTATCTACCGCGATCAGTTCAGCGACCTTTACAAGAAGATCTACGGCATAAGCGGCGACGGCGAGGATATCTCCTCCGTGAGCACTTCACAGGCGGTAAAGTCTGCTTCCGCGAACGCGGGCGGCGCGGCGCAAAGCATTAAGACCTTTGCCAACGGTCTTAAGTACGGCGGAGAGCTTGATATCGATGCGTACAGATCTCAGGCGCAGAGCTTTGTCGACAATTACAACTCCATGATCGACAAGGTAGGAAATTCCGACAAGAACAGCGTTCTGCAAAAGGGCGTACTTATGGTGAATACGGGCAAGGTATATTCAAGTTCGCTCGGGCGCGCAGGTATCTCCGTAAGCGCGGACAATAAGCTGTCGTTAAACGATGATCTCTCCAACGTCAAGGCGTCGGACGTTAAGTTCGTTTTCGGCTCTAATGGTTTTTCTGATAAGGTTATTCAAAAATCGCGCCAGATCAACGAGCTGTCTGGCGGCTCGGGACAGTTTACCGTAAATTCTTCAACTTCAAACAAAACCGAAACGACCAATCCCGCCGATAAGGTGGACAGTGTAGGTACTCTTAAAGAGCTTACCGCTATGGTCAAGGACGCGGCAACTGCAGTTAAGTCTTACGCGCACGGTCTCGGCAGCGACAGCAATGAGTTTAAGGTTACCGACTTCACCGATACTGCCAAGGATTTTGTCAACAAGTACAACAGTTTTGTCGACGAAATGGGCAAATCCGACAAAACGGGAATTCAACAGAAGGGCGTTACAATGCAGAGTACCGCGAGAGCGTATCAGCATGCGTTGAAGCGCGCAGGTATCTCCGTTGGTCAGGACGGAAAGCTTACGCTTGCGGACGATCTTTCCAAGATCACCGAAAAAGACGTTAAGTACGCGTTCGCTTACGGCGGGTTCACCGACAAGGTCACGCAGAAAGCGGATCAGGTCAAGGCGCTGGCAAGCAGTGCGAGCGCAATGGGATATAACGCTAACAGGACCTCTACATACGCCTATAATACAGGCGCACTGTATAGCGTTTACGCTTGATTTTTTAGATAATTATCCCCTGTAAGGAGCTCCTTACAGGGGATTTTTTTACAGTTCAATCAACGTGAATTACCTCGACCGGACAGGATCTTGCCGCTTCCGCGACCGCGTCTTCAAACCCGTCGGGTTCTGCGATAAGCTCCGACAAACCGTCGCCGGCAATACGAAACACTTCGGGACAAATTTCCGCACATACTCCGCAGCCTATACAGCCGTCACGATCAATATCAACCTTCATACTTCCTCCTTATTTAAAGACAAAATCTGCACCGTGCGGACTGCGCTGATTTACGACATTGCCGCCTATTGCCGATTATGCCCCTGCGCCGTCCGTCATTTAATTTTTGTTACGGCGTGATTAGCGTTTGTTACACCGCTTTACCGCTATTATGCCAAACAAGGAGATAAGTATACATTATCTGATAAAATTGGTGCGGATCGGCTCCTCGCGTTCAGGAAACTCTATACCCGCCGCCTTGCCCGACTCAATACACTTGAGCAGCCACGCCATATTATTACCAAGGGTGCGCATAGTCTGCAAGCCTTCCTCGTCCTGCAATACCTGCTCGGGAGTGCTCCCGTGTACCTGGTTCCAATACTGTGACGAGACAATAGGCATATTATTGATCGTGAAATATTTGTTCAGCTGGTCGAACGCCGCCGATGCGCCACCCCTGCGGCAGCTTACAATATTTGCCGCGGGCTTGCCTTGTAAAAATCTTCCTCCCGAATAGAACGCTCTGTCCATAAACGATGTGATCGCGCCGCTTGCCGCAGCATAATGCACGGGCGACCCAAAGATAAATCCGTCCGCGGACTGTGCTTTTTCCACAAACTCGTTCACCGTATCCACGGAAAAACACCGCCCAAGCTTACGGCACGCGCCGCAACCTATACAGCCCGTAATGGGTTTGTTGCCGATCCAGAATATCTCTGTCTCGATACCTTGCGCATTCAACGCCTTTTCTACCTCGCACAATGCGGTGTAAGTACAACCCTTTTCGTGGGGCGATCCGTTTATAAGAATGACCTTCATAAAAACCTCCCGAATGATTTTTGGCGGTATTTTCACCGTCAAATACTATTATATTATAATTACCGGCTTTTTTCAAGTGTTCAACAATTTTTTTAATAATAAATTTAGACATTTTTCACAAATCTGTTCACTTGCTAAGAAATTTGCGAAAAATCTATTGACACTACAAGTTTCTTGTGATATAATTGTTCATATAGTAGAAACTCCAATGAAAGAGGTGGTAAAATGACCAATTGTCTGAAAATACTGAAAGCAGCACGGGAAGCGGAACTGGAGATACAAGCGGAGCTTGAACACATTGAACGACTACACAAAATACTTCGTCTGCCGCACCGCTCCGCGGAATACGCCGCGAAAATGACAGAAAAGCTTGCCGAGCTTGAGCGTATACTGAACGACTGCATAGACAACGCCTGTGACCGCAAGCGTGAGGCGCTTGCGTGTCTGAGCTCTCTCACGGGCAATGAACGCACAGTCTTGTATCGTTATTACATACTTGGCGAGGACTGGCGGCGAATATCCGACGCGATGTACATGAGCGAACGGAGCATATTCAATCTGAGAAAGACTGCACTGGACAAGCTTAACTATCCGGCAGGCTTCAGCGCGTGAGGAGGAATTATGGGAATAGGAACACGTATCAAAGAACTGCGCCTGCGGGCGAAGCTTACACAGGAGGGACTTGCGGCGAAAATAGGGGTCACGCCGTCGGCTGTCGGGAACTACGAACGCGGCGTGAGCTTTCCGAAGGAGGAGGTGCTTATGGCGCTGTTTGAAGCGTTAAACTGCACACCAAACGAGCTATTGGGAAACGTTAATGCCGAAGACGAGCATATTCGTAAGTACAGGGCGCTTGATAATCCCGGCAGGGAGCGCGTGGACAGATGCACCGAAAACGAGCTTGCGCGCTGCAAGCAGGACAATGACAACGCAGACACGGTTCTTATAGCCGCAAGAAAAGGCGGGGTGCCGCATGAAATCACACTTAAACGCCGCGGTGAAAAGACTATCTTCGACGTACCGACATACAAAGGAGGCCGATGATGAGCATATGCGATATTTACGCCGCTGCGGATATCACCTCGCTGCCTGTAAACCCTATCGAGGCGGCGGCAGCGGTCGGCGTGAAAACGGTACGATATTCGGATATCTGTGATATCTACTGCCGCAGCATGGAGGAGATGTACTGTGAGAGCCGTTTCGGCTTCAGCTTTGAGGAGCACGGAAGACCCGTCATCGCAGTAAATGAGAACGCCTGCGGGGTGCGCAGACGACGATTTACCATCGCGCACGAGCTTGGACACTGTGTGCTTGGGCACATCGGTAAAGGCAAAAAACCGAACGGCGCGGAGGAACGTGCCGCGGACTGCTTTGCGGCAGCGCTGCTGGCACCCATATCTGTATTGAGGATGTGCGGAGTGCGCTCCCCCGAGGAAACGGCACAGTTATGCGGGATCACGATATCTGCAGCAAGGATACGCTTTTCTGAGATAATCCGCGACAACAGCATCGACAAAGATGGATTTCTTATTATAATGCGGTTTTCGGAATTTATCGACAGATATCTGCAATGTCAAAACACAAATAGTTGCCACATTGATATATTCAAATAATATTTATTAAATTAATAGCTTGTTATAAAATATATATATTTGACAAATACATAGTAATATGGTATACTTAATACAGAAAGAAAAATTCTTACATAAAGGAGTTCACAACTATGGCAAACAAATACAGATTTGAGACTTTACAGGTACACGCGGGTCAGGAACAGCCCGACACCGCTACGGACGCACGCGCGGTTCCGATATACGCGAGCACGAGCTTTGTATTCCACAACTCGCAGCACGCCGCGGATCGTTTCGGACTGCGCGACGCTGGCAATATCTACGGCAGACTTACCAACCCCACACAGAGCGTTTTCGAGGAACGCATCGCGGCTCTTGAGGGCGGCGCGGCGGCACTGGCTACCTCGTCGGGAGCGGCGGCTATAACCTACGCAATTGAGGCTCTGGCAAGCGCGGGAGAAAATATCGTTGCATCAAAAACGATCTACGGCGGTACATATAATCTGCTCGCGCACACTCTGCCAAGATACGGTATCACCGCGAAGTTCGTTACTCCCGAGCCCGAGGAATTCGAGAAAGCCATCGACAACAAGACCAAGGCGTTGTATGTGGAGACGCTCGGCAATCCGAATTCCAACGTTGCCGATCTGGAGGCTATTGCGAATATCGCGCACAAGCATGGTATCCCGCTGGTAGTCGACAGCACGTTCGCGACTCCTTATCTGGTACGCCCGATAGAATACGGTGCGGATATAGTAGTCCACTCCGCCACTAAATTCATCGGTGGTCACGGCACGGCTATCGGCGGCGTTATCGTTGACGGCGGCAAATTCGACTGGGCTGCGGGCGGAAAATATCCATGGATATCCGAGCCGAACCCATCCTATCACGGTATTTCGTTCTCAAAAGCGGTCGGCGCGGCGGCGTTTGCGACTTATATCCGTGCGATACTGCTCCGTGACACGGGCGCGACACTTTCTCCGTTCCACGCGTTTATTTTCTTACAGGGACTGGAAACTCTGTCTCTGCGCGTCGAACGTCACGTTCAGAACGCACTGAAGATCGTGGACTATCTCTCGAAAAACCCCAAGGTCGAGGCTGTTCATCACCCGTCGCTGTCGAGCGAACCCACTCACGCGCTGTATAAGAAGTACTTCCCGAACGGCGGCGGCTCCATCTTTACGTTTGAGGTCAAAGGCGGAGCTGCGGAGGCTCAGGAATTTATCGACAATCTGGAGATTTTCTCGCTGCTGGCAAACGTCGCGGACGTAAAGTCGCTCGTTATCCACCCCGCATCCACCACGCATTCGCAACTTAACGAGCAGGAGCTTCTTGAGCAGGGTATCAAGCCCAATACTATCCGTTTGTCAATCGGCATCGAGAATGCGAACGATCTTATCGACGCGCTTGATAAAGCGTTTGCGGTAATATAAAAGTTATTTGGATAATATTGTTTTATACAGCTATGCATTGCTAAGATAAATTCTGATTTACACACACATTTTTTCCAAGACATAGCAAAATACCGCATTATATCACAAATACTAAAAAAATAACGTATTTAGGCATAAAAAATTCGTATAACGGTATTAACAAACGCAAAATAGTGTGCTATAATATAATCAAATACTTTTACGAATGAGGTACCGATTATGATCTGCAATTCAATACAAAAGCTGATAGACTACGCGGTGCGGAATAACCTCACTGCCACAGAGGACAGATATGTTGTCCGCAACAGTCTAATGGAAATTTTAAAGGTCAACATTTGGCAAGAACCGCAAAATGTTGACAGTTCGCAAACGATCGACGAGATACTTGACGAGCTTGTGGACTACGCCTGCGAAAACGGAATTATTGAGGATACCGTCGCATACCGCGATCTGTTCGATACCAAGCTGATGGGCGCGTTAACGCCTTATCCGCGCGAAGTTATCCGCGAATTCAACAGTCGTCTCGAACGTTCGCCTAAGGAGGCTACCGATTGGTATTTCGGGTTCTGCAAGGTGCTGAATTACGTCCGCGCGGTGCGTATAGCCAAGGACGTCAAGTGGACGTACGAATCTGAATTCGGCACGCTCGACATCACGATAAATCTTTCCAGACCCGAGAAAGACCCGCGCGATATTGCCGCCGCGAGAAACGCCGTCACCGCCGCATATCCCAAGTGCCAGATCTGCCCCGAAAACGCGGGATTTGCGGGACATCTTACCCACCCCGCGCGGCAAAATCTCCGTCCCGTGCCGCTGAAAATAAACGGCGAGGACTGGCAGCTCCAATATTCCCCATACGGTTATTACAACGAGCACTGCATAGTGTTCAATGAGAAGCATATCCCCATGAAGATAGACGCGTCGGTATTCAATAAGCTGTTCGATGTACTTGATATACTTCCGCACTATTTCGTAGGCTCAAATGCCGATCTGCCGATAGTGGGCGGCTCGATACTCAGTCACGAGCATTTTCAGGGCGGCAATTATACGTTCGCCATGGAGAAAGCGCCTATTGAAAAAACGTTTACACTCGGAAAATTCCCCGAGGTCAGCGCGGGAACGGTAAAGTGGCCTATGTCGGTTATTCGTCTGCGTTCGGAAAGCCGCCGCGAGCTCTCCGCCGCCTGCGAACACATTCTCGGCAAGTGGCGCGGTTACAGCGACCCATCGGCGGCGATATTTTTTGAGACGGACGGCGTTCCGCACAATACGATAACACCGATAGCACGCAGAAACGGTAGTGCGTACGAGTGCGACCTTGTGCTACGCAACAACATCACGACCGAGGAAAGACCGCTCGGATTGTTTCACTCCAACCCATCGTTCCACCATATAAAAAAGGAGAACATCGGGCTTATCGAGGTAATGGGGCTGGCGGTGCTCCCGCCGCGGCTCGCAAAGGAGCTTGTACGGCTCGAAACAGCAATGCTCTCGAAAGAAGATATTTCCACCGTTCCAGAAATAGCGTCTCACACGGAATGGGCAAATGATATTCTCGCGCGCCGCAGCGACTTCAACACGGACACAGCACAGAAAATTATCCGCGAGGAGGTGGGCGCGGTATTCGAGCAGGTGCTTTGCGACGCAGGTGTATTCAAGCGTACCCACGATGGTGAAAAAGCATTCGCGAGATTTATTGATACATTATAAGTGTATACAGCCGCATCGTTCATCAGACGCGGCTGTTGTGATTATATACATTGTGATTTTGCACAATATTTAACACCGTTTTTTATCGCAGTCTACAAAAATTTAAAAATTTTTAAAAAAGGTGTAACATTTTGCCCTTTTTAACGTTTTATATAATAGAGGGGTAAATAATTTAAGGGTAATATCCCCGAAAAATCATTTTGTTTTCATTGAAACGCAGAAGTGTGGGGGCGGAAATTTTTCTCACCTGCCGAAAAAATATTTCTCCCAATCAGCCCGCCCTCAGACTTGTACGCTTTGTACAATATATTATGGAGGATAGCAAGATGAAAAAAAGCCACATCGCAGTCATAGCTCTCTCGGTCTCAATTGCCTTTCTCGCTCTGTTCGTCGGCGGCTCCGATACGGGTACCGCGGTGGACGGCTATGACGTCGTTACAGTTGAAGCGGAATAATCACCTTACCAAATATCTCACCAGATGTGTACTTACCCATAACAGTAAAACTATCCTCATACGGAGAAGCGGAGTTTCGGCTCCGCTTTTTTCCTTTTACCGCGCATCTTTCAATGTATTGTCTTGCCCCGCGGAAAAGTTATTTTTAACCTTATAAAAGCTGTATTACGTTAAGTCAATACCTTTATCAAATGAAATTTACTGCTAAAATACACAAAAAAAACTTCAATATTAGTGTATCATCACGAATTCACAAAAACTTATCTAAAACTACTTGACATTTGTTGAAAATTCCTTTAAAATAAAATCAGTACTTGAAAGGGGCACGGATGATGCTGAAAAACGCTGGCGGACTTATCAAGCCGAAAATGCTCGGACACGGCGATACCATCGCCGTTATAAGCCCATCGTGGGGCTGCGCGGGCGTGCCCCGCGTGAGGTGGCAGTACAGGCTCGGAGCCGGACGGCTGGAGGAACTTGGGCTGAACGTCGCCACCGCCCCCAACGCGCTTCGCGGCACAAAATTTCTTTACGAAAATCCGTGTGCGCGTGCCGAGGATTTCCTTTGGGCGTTTGAAAACAAAAACGTCAAGGCGATCATCGCAAATATCGGCGGCAGCGATTCCGTAAGGCTGCTTCCGTTTCTCTCGGCGGAGGCTGTGCGCAGCAATCCGAAGATATTCTGCGGCTACTCCGACGTGATGACACTGCACCTCTATTGCCGCCGCGCGGGATTGTCGACATTTTACGGCGACAATCTGCTGACAACGGTCGCCGAAGCGCAGGGCTGGCACGAATACAGCCGCGGAAGCTTTAAGAGAACGTTCTTTTCCGACAAGCCGATCGGAGAGATATTTCCATCAAAGGATTGGAGCTATGAGCCGAATAATCACACAGACCCGAATTATATGCGGCGGTATATCCCGAACAGCGGCTATATGCTCGTCCAGGGCAGAGGAACGGTTCGCGGAAAACTGTTCGGCGGTCACGGAAGCCTTAGCGAGTACAGCGAGGACTTGGAAATATTTCCGCGCAAAGGGGATTTTAAGGACAGCATATTCTTTTTCGAGGACATTCCCGAGGTCTTGTCGCCCGACTACATCGCCGACTTTTTCGATTGGCTCGGAGCGCGCGGCTTTTTGCAGCAAATAAACGGCGTTATTATAGGAAAGATGCGTAGCAAGCAAAGCTTCGAGCCTTATGCCGAAAAGCTGAGAGAGGTCGTTTCGGTAAAATACGGATTGGCCGATATGCCTATATTGTACGGGTTTAATTTCGGTCATGCCTCGCCGATATGCATATTACCATACGGTGCGGAAGCGGAGCTTGACGCAGACGCTCTTAAGTTCACTATATTGGAAAGCGGCGTAGTTTCATAGGCTCGACGATAAAAACTCAAGGCGGTAGATCATATCTTTCGACACAACCCACGGTTGTGTTTGAATCGTTTTCCCATAAACATACTTATAATTGTTTTTTCTCAGAATATGGGTTATAATGAAGGTGCAGGCAGGAAAAGCGTGCAGAAAATCATTATAACAGGAGGAAACATTATGTTTAATCAGGTCAACTTTGGAAAAAGGGTAAAGGAATTCCGGACAAGGAACAATTATTCTCAGAAAGAGATAGCTCTCAGAATAGGCGTTTCGGAGCAAGCAGTGAGTAAATGGGAAAACGGCGAGTGTTTGCCCGACGTTTATAATTTAAAGCTGCTGGCACAGATACTCCATGTTTCCGTAGACAGTTTATTGGATACCGATATTCGGACCGAAAAGGTCGTTGAAACTATCACGATAGGCGGAGCTCACTTTGAGGTTATCGAAAAACCCGAAACTATTTTCGCGGGAAAGATACTTTATGCAAAGGATTTCCAGAGCGACGAAAAATTCAACACCGCGATAGATTCGCTGACGGAGGACGACAAACAAGCCGCTTTCAACAAATTGTCCGAATGCGCGCTTCCGATATATGACGTGAATTTAAGTGTAAATTTCTGGCGTGCCGTGAAATACCGCGCATACGGATTTGTACGAGAGGTCACGACCGAGGAGCAGCCCGACGGCGTTGAGGTTTTTAAAAACCCCGCTTCGCTGTATATTCGGGCATACACGAATAAAGAAACCGCGCAGCTTGTCAGCAAGGAGCAGTGTGATATATGGGAGCTTTTCGCGTATATCAGGGATTATTTCATGCCTGCGCACGGCTTTGAAATGGCTCAAAACGGCGCGCAGGAGTTGGAAATATTCGATACGTTTGAGCATAAGTCAGGGTACGCTTATATGCCCGTCGTAAGAAAATAAAACATATTTCGACTTTCAGTTGGTATGACGGACGAAATTAAGCAGTACTAAGGACAAAAGTAAAAATAATTTTCTGAAAGAAAGGGAAATAATATGCTTTATATTGGTATTGACTTGGGAACCTCGTCCGTCAAGCTGCTGCTTATGGACGAAAAAGGCGCGATACTTAAAACCGTTTCGCGCGAATATCCGCTGTTCTTCCCGCAGGCGGGTTGGTCGGAGCAGAACCCCGAGGACTGGCTCAGGGAGACAGTTACGGGAATACGCGAGCTTACCGCCGACGTCGACAAGGCGCAGATCGCGGGAATAGGCTGCTGCGGACAGATGCACGGTCTTGTCATACTCGATGAGAATGACAAGGTTATCCGCCCCGCCATTCTCTGGAATGACGGTAGGACTAACAAGGAAACCGATTACCTCAACACAGTCATCGGCAAGGATAAGCTCTCCGAATACACCGCGAATATCGCGTTCGCGGGCTTTACCGCGCCTAAGGTGCTGTGGGTGAAGAAGCACGAGCCCGAAAATTTCGCGAAGATCGTCAAAGTTATGCTCCCTAAGGACTATATCAACTATATGTTTACGGGAACGTTCTGTACGGACGTTTCGGACGCGTCTGGAATGCTGCTGTTCGATGTGAAGAACAAGCGCTGGAGCAAGGAAATGCTTGACATCTGCGACTTGAAAATCGAGCAGCTTCCCGAGATATACGAGAGCAGTCAGTCGGTCGGTACGCTTAAAGAAAGCGTAGCCCGAGAGCTGGGATTGTCTGGTACGGTTAAGGTATGCGCGGGTGCTGGCGACAACGCGGGCGCGGCGGTAGGCACGGGAACGGTCGGCAGCGGGATTTGCAACATTTCGCTCGGCACGTCGGGCACGATATTCATCACCTCCAATGATTTCCGCGTCGACCCGAACAACGCGCTCCACGCGTTCGCTCATGCCGACGGCAACTTTCACCTTATGGGCTGTATGCTCTCGGCAGCAAGCTGCAACAAATGGTGGCAGGAGAGCGTTCTCGGCTCAACCGACTACAACGGCGAGGAGGATGAGATACCTACCGAGCTGCTCGGAAAGAACCGCGTTTTCTTCCTCCCGTACCTTATGGGCGAGCGTTCGCCGATAAACGATACCGAAGCCCGCGGCACGTTCATCGGTCTGTCAATGGACACCGACCGCACGGCAATGAAGCTCGCAGTGCTCGAGGGCGTTGCGTTCGCGATGAGGGATTCGTTCGAGGTCGCGAAGTCGCTGGGGCTGAACATCGAAATAAGCCGTATCTGCGGCGGCGGCGCGAAAAGCGCCCTCTGGCGTAAAATATTCGCGAACGTTCTGAACATCGACATCTGCACCGTCGAGACCGAGGAAGGTCCCGGCTACGGCGGCGCGATTCTTGCGGCAGTAGCCTGCGGTGAATGGCAAAACGTTCAGCAGGCGTCGACCGAGCTGCTGAAGATCAAGGAGACTATCTCTCCCGAACCCGAACTTGCCGCGCTTTACGAGGAACGCTACAAGCAGTTCAGGCAAATTTATCCTGCGTTAAAGGGGCTTTTCCCTATTTTAAATAAAATGTAATTTTGGAGGTATTTGTTATGCTTACTAACATTCCACAGGTAAAGCTCGGTATTATTGCCGTATCGCGTGACTGCTTCATCATCTCGCTCTCGGAGCGCCGCAGAGCGGCTGTTGTTGAGGCTTGCGGCAAGGCGGGTATCGACGTTTACGAGTGCAAGACCACAGTTGAAAACGAGCTTGATATGCTCAAAGCCGTTGACGAGGTAAACGCGGCCGGCTGCAATGCGCTTGTTGTATTCCTCGGAAATTTTGGTCCGGAAACTCCCGAAACACTTATCGCGAAAAAGTTTGACGGTCCCGTAATGTACGCGGCAGCCGCCGAGGAAACGGGCGACGACCTTATCAACGGGCGCGGCGACGCGTATTGCGGTATGCTGAACTGCTCGTACAATCTCGGTATGCGCCACTTGAAAGCGTATCTTCCCGAGTACCCCGTCGGAACCGCCGAGGATATCGCGAAGATGATCGGCGAATTCGTTCCTATCGCGCGTACACTTATAGGCTTGTCCGGTCTGAAGATTATCACATTCGGACCTCGCCCGCAAGACTTCTTCGCCTGCAACGCACCTATCAAGGGTTTATATGAGCTTGGCGTTGAGATCGAGGAGAACTCCGAGCTTGACTTGCTCGTTTCGTACAAGGCTCACACCGACGACCCGAGAATTCCCGATATCTGCAAGGAAATGGCGGAGGAAATGGGCGAAGGCAAGTACTACGCCGAGATGAACGCGCGCATGGCGCAGCTCGAGATTACGCTGCTCGACTGGGCGGAGAAACACAAAGGTTCACGTAAATACGTCGCGTTTGCCGACAAGTGCTGGCCTGCGTTCCCCGAGGCGTTCGGATTTGAACCGTGCTATGTAAACTCTCGTCTGGTATCGCGCGGTATCCCCGTTTCGTGCGAGGTTGATATATACGGTGCGCTCAGCGAGTATATCGGAATGTGCATTACCGGCGACACGGTAACATTGCTCGACATCAACAATTCCGTGCCAGCAGACTTGTACAAGCAGGATATTGAGGGCAAGTTCTCATATCAGCTGACCGATACGTTTATGGGCTTCCACTGCGGCAATACTCCAGCCTGCAAGCTCTGCGCGGATCGTGCGGTCAAGTATCAGCTTATCCAGCACAGACTTCTTGAGCCTAAGGATTCCGAGCCCGATTTCACCCGCGGCACTCTCGAGGGGGATATCGCCGCTTCGGACATCACGTTCTTCCGTTTGCAATGTGACAGCGAGGGCACACTCCGCGCGTATGTTGCGGAAGGCGAGGTGCTCCCCGTAAAGACGCGCTCGTTCGGAGGAATTGGCGTGTTCGCTATTCCCGAAATGGGAAGATTTTACCGTCACGTGCTGATACAGAAACGCTATCCCCATCACGGCGCTGTAGCGTTCAGCCACTGCGGAAATCTAATCTTCGAGGTGCTGAAAATGCTCGGTATCGGCGATATCGCCTACAATCAGCCGAAATCGCTTCCGTATCCTACCGAAAGACCTTTTTGATAATTCTATATAGTATCTATAATACAGCGATCCTTTTATGGATCGCTGTTTTTTCGGTATCCTATACCAACCGCTTCTATTGACAAAAACTATCCTTGAGCTTGTTGAGGGTAAGTCGCTTTGCCGCTGTAAATTCTGCGGCACTATACAAAGCGTTCCGCTCCTTGACAGTGCGGAAAAGGCGGAGCTGTGCGCACGCGCGGAAACGCTCCGCCGCGAGTACCGCTATGACAAGGCAATAGCGCTCTACGAGGAGCTTATCCGTCTCGCGCCGACGGACGCGGATTTGTACTGGGCGCTCACCCTCTGCCGTTACGGCGCGGAGCTTTCACCCGACGGGAGCGTTTCGCTCAACCGCATACAGGCACATTCCGTATTGTCCGACGAGGATTACAAGCTCGCGCTTAAATTTGCCAACGAAGAGACCCGCGAATTTATGGAGCGGAGGGCGGAGCAGATAGACCGCGTACGCCGCGAAGGCGTGGAGCTTTCGGGATGCGCGGAATACGATATCTACCTTTGTGCACGCGAGGTCGACCAAAACGGACGTCGCGTTATGGATTCGGTCATTGCGGCGAGGTTGTATTCGCGGCTTACCGTCGAAGGTTTCCGCGTGTTTTCGCCACAGAAGACCCTTGAGGATAAATCGGGCGGCGAATGGGAGCCGTACATATTCGCGGCGCTCACCTCCGCGCGTGTTATGATCGTTGTGGGAACAAGCGCAGAGAGCTTTGAAGACGTGTAGGTAAGAAATGCGTGGAGCAGATTTTCCGAGCTTTCGGGCAAGACGATAATCCCCGTGCTGAGCGATATGCCGCCGTCCGAGCTGCCCGAGGAGCTGTCGAAATTACAGGCGCTTGATATGTCGCGGCTCGGCGCGGAGAGCGACCTTATTTCCGCGATAAAAGCGGTCACGGGAGAAATGACTGTTGCTGTCCGCAACGTTCGCGGCGACATTGAAAATGATCCATTGATACGCCGCGCGGAGGACATATGCGCGCAGCTCCTCTCAAAGTCTCCGAATAACGCGGGAGCGTATGTTATACGGCTCCTCGCGGAGTATAAGCTGGCGAACGAAAACTCGCTCGACGATATGACGGAAAACTTCGCGGTCTCCGAGAATTACCGACTTGCCATGCATTACGGCAGCGAGCCTCTGCGCGCGCGTTTAAAGGAGCGCAGCAATCGTTTGCTGTACAGGAAATTCACCGCGCGGCTCAACAACGTCGGCGATAACGAGCGCGAGCTTTCAGCCGCCGCTGCAGACCTGCGCACTCTCGGAAATTACGCCGACGCGGCGGAGCTTGCGGAGAGAGCCGAGAAAGAAATAGACGAACTCCGCGAAAAAAGCGAGATAAAGCGCCGTGATGGCGTATACGAGCTCGCCGCAAAGGCAGTCTCGGAAAGTGTCGACACCGCGATACTGCGCTCCGCGGAGCATAGTCTGCGTTCGCTGGGCGACTATAAGGACGCGCCCGCTCTCGCCGAAAAATGCGCCGCAAGGATCGCGGAGCTGCCCGCAATGCCGACCGTAACATTCACGGACGACGAACCGAGGACATGGAAAAATTACCTGCCGTTCGCTGCGGGAGGAGCGGCACTGCTCGCCGCCGCGGTGACAGTCATTGTATCGGTGAATGTCCACCGAAAGCCCGCACCTGTCGTAGAGGTCTCCACACAAAGCACCGTCTCGGTCAGCTCAACGGATACCTTGTCCCGGGAAAAGGACGAAAAAATACAACAAAGCCAATACCTGCCTTGAAAGCGGCGATTACGCGGAAGCCGAGCTTATCTTCACCGCTCTCGGCGACTACAAAAATTCCTCGGAAATGGTAAGCAAGTGCAAATACCGTTCAGCGGCGGATATGCTGGAAAAAGGCGAATATGGCATGGCGGAGCGAGCTTTTGAACGTCTGGGAGACTATTCGGATTCGCGTGGAATGTTGCTCCAATGCCGCTATCAAAAGACGCAGCAGCTGTTGGAAAACGGCGAGTATTACACCGCCTCATCGGAATTTTATGAGCTGATCGGCTACGAGGACAGCGAAAACCAGTATCGCCGCGCCTGTTATTATCACGGACTGGAGCTTGAGGAAAATGGCAAGCTGGAAAAAGCATGTCTTTACCTGAAAATCGCCAAAGGCTACGAAGACGCGTCCGATCAGCTGACGCGTGTGCGCAACAAATATATCCGCACAAAACCGTTTGATTTCGAGTTCGGAAGATATTATGATTACAACGAAAAATATATATCAGCGCTCCGCTGGAAGGTCATGGATATCCAAGGGGATATGGCTTTTGTAAGAACGAATATCATTGACTATCAGCCGTTCGACGATAACGACCCCGACTGCACATGGGAGAACAGTGCCCTGCGCGAATGGCTCAACGGCGATTTCTGCGAGGACGCGTTCAACGACAACGAAAAGACGCAGATACGCACATCCGTCTTTGAAACGGTCTCGGGAGATTATAACTATATCGGCACGTCCGGCAGCGGAATATTCGACAAGGTATTTCTGCTCAACACCTCCGAAGCGAAAAGTACTCCGTACTACGGCGATATTCTTGACAAAACATATCTTTCAATCTACGCGCAGAAAAAGCTGCCCGAAAATTACGGACAGCTGTTCTGCTGGGGACGCGATCGCCCATTGACGCAGTTTTATGACGAACGCGGAAACGAGCTTTCGCCGAACGTCGACACGACCATCCAAAATTGCGTTATAATCGCAATGTGGATATATATCGGAGATTAGAATACGGTCTGCCAAGCAGAACTTGTTCACTTGGCAGACTGTTTTTATTTTGAAAATTTATATTATCCCCCTTGACAAAAATGTGGAAGTGTGTTATAATATTTAGGTGATATAAGCCGGTGTGTTGGAATTGGCAGACGAGACGGACTCAAAATCCGTTGATGGCAACATCGTGTGGGTTCAAGTCCCACCACCGGCACCATGAAACACTGACAAAAAAGATATTATGCCCACAAACGGCTGTACAAAGCCATTTGTGGGCATAAATCTTGTGAAAAACAAGAGTTCTCATCCGTAGATATTTTCGACACAAAAGTGGACTTGAACCCTCCCATGTAAAATTTTTCAAGTAGATTTTGGACAATATGCACAGAGCGCCTGTGAGTGATCTCTCTAACCGGAGAGATTATTCATGGGCGCTTTTTTGTTTTCAGAACCCTGACAAAAAAACTTTTGACGGGATTTGAACCCTTTTGGCAACAAAATTTTTGCAGTTGAATTTGGTCAAAATGACGAAATCAAAAAAACGAAAGGAAGTTGATTAGCAAATCATGTACCATATAAAAGTGAACGGTGTGACGTTTCGAGCAGCCGTTGAAAACATGTCACCGACGGATACCGACCCTTACAAGGAATTGGCAAACGCAATTATTCTTCAAGCGGTCGAAGATTACCGCAAATGGGCGAAAGAATATTCCGACAGTCGGGATGACCGAAAATTGCGGAAACAAATCGTTGAGCTGAAAGAATTCTTTCGTTCGGAGTGGTTTTCGATACTCACAAACCTTGACGGAGA